>JAFGIH010000465.1 GCA_016929985.1 Thermoleophilia bacterium
CCTTCTTCGTTGCCAAAGAGCACGAAGACCAGCGTAGGTATGAAGTCCGTGTCTTTGACCGCTCTGGCGAGCTCCAGCACGCTGGCCGCCCCTGAGGCGTTGTCGTTGCCTCCCGGTGAAGCCGCGGTGCTGGAGACTTTGCTGTCCATGTGTCCGCCCACCACGATGGTGAGGGGCGAGGACCCCGGCTTCACCGCGATCACGTTGTGCGACGTGAGCCCGTTGGGGATGGGCACATCCGTCACGCTGACTTCATAACCCAAGCTCTGGAAGTAGGCGGAGCCGTACTGAACGGCGGCCAGTTCGTCGGCCGTACCCCCTCTCCGTGGGCCGATCTCGACGGCCAGTTGCCAAACGTGTCCCATGGCCTGGGTCGCGTCGAAGACGAGATCACAGAGAAGAGTCTTCACCTGCGTCGTCACCGGTCTGATCATGGCGATGAACGTCGTGTGGGCGATAGCCGGGTCGTTGGCGACTATCTCGGCCCTGATGGTGGCCGGAAGCGGGCCGAGCAGCGGGCTGAGCAGCAGGATGCCCTGATCTTTCGCCAGGTAAGGCCCGGCCGCAAGCGCATCGGGGAACTTGTCACCGGTGGCCATCCCCATGTGGGTGAAGGCAAGACCGGCGTTCGCCTTGCCCCATTCGGCCACATTGCGGTTCGTCCCGTAGCGATCGACCCCGGAGAGATTGCCCACTCCGGTGACCCAATCCGGAAGAACGGCGTAGGTGCCCACTTTGAGGGCCTTGCCGATACCAAGCTCGCTGAGCGCCGCCGCGGCGCTCGGGTGCAGATCCCCCGTGGGACCGGCGGTGAGCAGCACGGGCCACTTCTTGGCGCACGCCAACGGGGACACGCTGATGGCGTCGGGGAACACGTCCCCGCGGGTGATGATGGCCGTAGCGCCGCTGAGATCGCCCACCTTGTCCGCGAGGACCTTGGCCACTCGATAGCTCAAGTCGTAGATGTCGCCCCCGTCGCCGGCTATGGAGGTCACCACCACTCCGGGGCCCATGGCCGTCTGCACCTGCCCGGCCACCGTGTCCGACAAGCCGATGCAGAACACATACTCGGGTCCCAATCGAAGGAGTTCGGCCACCACGCCGCTGTTGATACTGACAAACGGCGTCAGCAGTACGGGGCCACCGTACGCCGCAGCCAGTGGCGCCCCACACAGAGCCTCGGGGAAGGTCTCCCCCGGAGCCAACACCACCCCGCAGCCATCCGGTAGCCCTTCAGGGAACATGGCCTTGGATATCTTGAACGCAGTGTCGTAGCGATCGACGCCCCGCAGACCACTGTAGGTGACGGCGCTCGCCTCCGCGACGGCAGGCCAAGCCAGCGTGAACAGCAGGCAACAGAGAGCCACAGCAGTGGCAAGAGCGCTCACGACGGCCGCCCGGCTCTCCCGGACCGTCCCGCGCGCTCGAATATTCGACATGGGGGCGTGATTCTTCGGCATGGGTGCCACCTCTCGTCTGCGCAACCTGCGCACGGACTTCTCCGATATCCCTATTCGCCCACGCGACCGACTCGCCTGCCAGGCGTCTCTACCGGCCCGCGTCGCAGGAGCTCGCGGTCTCTCAGCACCAGGACACCATGAGCGGCGCGTGCTTCTCGGGCGAGACGTAGATCGCGCCCTCGGGGCAGTCCAGTTCGCAATAGGCGCAGCACATGCACTCTTCCGGGTATCTGATCACAGCCTTCTCATCCGTCTCATCCATGCGTATCACGTCCATGGGACAGCTGTAGACACAGGTGCCGCATCCCGTGCATAGGTCCTCATCGATCCGCTCGATACTCATTGGCTAGACCTCCGCCGTTTCTTGCGCCTGCTCGCCGGGGAACCTCACCGGATAGAGTGCTTCGTAGGCCCGGGTGAGATCGGGCCACCATTCCTGGGGCACCGGCTCTCTGGAGACCGTCATGCCGCCGTCTGGACCTCGAGACACCCTGGTCCACGCCAGCCAGCCGGGGTCGTCCCTCCGCGGGTAGTCCTCCCGGTAATGTTGGCCACGGCTCTCGGTGCGCGCCAAGGAGGCTCTCAACATCATCTCGGCGGAGAGCACCATGCTCTTGGTCTCGTGAGCCAGCCGGAGCTCGTGAGCGTCCTTGGCCATGAGGCGGGGCACCATGTGGTCCCGCAGGAACTCCACCATGGTGAGGGCGGCCCGCAGACGGTCGCCGTGCTTCACGTGCAGGATGTAATACGGCATCATGGTGTTCTGGAGCAACTGGGTCACCCAGCGCGGGTGGAAACCGCCCTTCCGCTCCAGCGGAGCCACGACGACCTGCCGCAATGGTTCCACGTCGGCCGATGCATACCTCACCCGTTCCCCCTGCTCCGCGGCATACTGAGCCGCCGACATTCCCGCCCGCTTGCCGGTGACCGCAGCGGTGGACAGACCCCATCCGCCGGACGTGTGGATGCTGCCGCAGGCCCGCGTGCCGGCGCAGTCCCCGGCCACATACAGCCCGGCGACGTCTGTCGCGCACGTCGTGTCGATCGTCCATATGCCCGATGTCTGGCACTCCGAGTTCCCCGCCGCCGACCCGCCGATCACCTGGTACTTACCCCCGGCGCCGACATCCAGACCGGTCCGCTCCACCTCGATGGGATTGGCCCTCTTGCGCAGGTACTCCTGCATGGAGACCACGTCCTCGGGGGTCGCGGCGTCAAGGTCGTAGAGAATGGGCCCCCGCCCCTCGTGGATCGCGAACACCATCGAGAGATCCATGCCGGAGTGCTCGATATAGCGGCCTTCAGAATCGGTGAAGTAGAAGAACGCCGGGTAGAGCTCGGCGTTGCTCTTCCATGCCGGATACATGGCCAGGTTGAAGTGCGTGTCGGGGAACTCCTTGCCGGTGACCGCCGCCCCCGCTCTGTAAGCCATGCCCTCGGCGTCACCGGTCTGCATCCACATGTGGTAGCCGGGCGACCGGAAGTTGCTGCCGCCCCCGCTCAAGACGACCGCGTTCGCCCTGAACACGTACATCTCCCACGGATCGAACGAGAACCCGATGGCGCCGGCGACCCGGCCCTCCGCCTGCAGGAGATCGGTGATCATGATGCGGTCTAGGATGCGGACCCCGGATCTCTCCGCTTCCCTTCTGAGGACCGGGGACACTTTGCGGAACTGGAGAGGGTACTTGCCGAAGGGGGGTTCCGCGAAGTCGGCCACGTACTTCTGCGAGTATCTCTCGGTCTCGTAGGAACTCATGTGCTCCAAGTCCACGGGGAAATCCACTCCCCAGGCGACGAGCTCCTGGAAAGCGGGCCACGATTCTCTGAGGATGACCTCGTCCCAGGACCGGTCGTTCACATACTCGCCCTTGGTACTGATGGCCTCCATGGAAGCAGCGAAGTCGTGCCCCTGGTCGGGGTCGAACACCATGAAGCAGCCACCGGCGGCGATGCTCGCCCCGGACTTGCCGGCCCGCCCCTTGTCGACGATGGTGACCTCGAGGCCCGCCTCCCGAGCCTTCTTGGCCGCGAAACAGCCCGCTATACCACCGCCGATGACCAAGACATCGGTCGTGATCTCGCGCCCAATTGACATGCTGCGGCCTCCTGCGTACTCAGCGCGAAACGCCATATTGTCTGCGGGGGACAGTCTCCCAGCCGCCGGACGTCGAGTCAACGCCGGGGAGCCGCTCCCGGCCCGGCGTCACCCCCAGACCCGCCGCCGCGTGCCCCGCCGGACACACGTGACGACTCGCACGCGATGTCAGTCTCTGGAGATGACCCCCACCACGTCGATCTCCACCAGATAGCCCGGCCTGGCGAGATCAGCTCGAACAACGGTGCTCGCCGGGGGATCATCCACCAGAAGGGGAGCGTGCTTCTGGTAGAACTCCAGCTCCGTCTTGCGCATACGGGGATAGTCATCCCCGTTCTTGATGATGATGAGCGTCTTGATGACGTTGTTCATGGAGGAACCCACCTCCTCCATGGCGCGCTTGACCTTGCCCAGAGCTATCTCCATCTGCTCCTCGAAGACATCGCTCTCCAGCTGCATGGTGTCGTCGTTGCGGCCCTGGCACCCGGAGAGGAAGACCAGGTTGCCCGCCACCACCGCGCGGGCGAACTTGCCCGTTTCCGGCGGGAAGTTCGGATAGGCCAGCTTCTTGCCGCCCCAATACTCCGGATAGAAACGCACTTTGTCACCCATTTCTTCTCCTCCCTTCACGAGGACCGACACAACATTCCCTCGGGCACCAGGAAGCCCGCGAGGGGACTTGAACCCCCAACCCGCTGATTACAGAGCAACCCAAACACGGGCTTTCACAGGCCGTTTCAGTCGCGATTATGCCGCGTAAGCACTGTGTAAGCAGAGGCCGCCAGAAAGAGCCCCCGCGAGTACACCCTCCGGGGCCAGCCGAATCTAGCAAGGAGGTTTGACGCGATGACGGCTGCAGCCCCTATTGTGCACCGGTTGGGAGACACCGGTCGAAGTTGAAGGAAGACTCCAACTCCAATGGTCTGGGACAACAGGGGCGCGAAGCAAAGCTCAAGTGTTCCCAACAATGCTTCACGCTCGGCAACATCCGCTATCGAATGTTGGTGTCGGAGAAGAACCAGGTACTCTACCGCCATTTACCCCGGATTGACCACTCACCTCAATCGGTCGGCCGCCGCGGACGTCGCAGGCGATTTCCTCGCCCACCTCGGCCACGCGCATCATGGGGACCGCCCCACAGGCTCTCTTCCAAGAGCCTCTCACCTTCTGCCGGCTCTCTCGACTCGTTCGGCCTCCTGGACGCACTCGGCGTCCCGCAAGGCTCTCTCCTTCTCGCGAGCGCGCTTGAATAGATCCCTGTAGTAGGTCAGGTGCCAGCTGAGATGGAAGACCGAGACCACCGTCATGACCACACCCGCTTCCACGTGCCAGAAGATGAGGTTGAAGGGGACGCTGAAGAGCAGGACGTAGTCCCGCCGGATCGCCATCGTGAGCCCGAAGCTGGCGACTACCAAGAACGATCCGAGCAAGAGGACATTCCAGATCTTGCGATGGGTGGTAACCCTGATGCGCTTGGTCCTGTAAAGGGCAAAGCTCGCGGCATAGACCAGCAATAGACCGAGGGCGATGGGACTGATGCTGTACGTACCGAACACGGGGAGCCTACTCGAACGCCGGTCCGTCGTCGTCAGCGTTGTTGTTGTACCCCGCGCGCTCCCAGTACCCCCGGAAGTCGGTATCAGAGGAGAGTTCTACGCGAGTGACCCATTTGGCCCATTTGTAGCCGAATTTGCTCTTGGCTACCACCTGCAGAGGGAAGCCTCTCTCAGCCGGGAGGGTGACATCGTTTATCTTCAGCGCAAGCAGGATGTTGTTCTCTAGAATGTAGTCCAGATTCAGTGATGTATATCCGGTAGGTACATCTGCGCTGTAGAAGATGGCTATGATCGCCTCAGGTTTCACCTGCGCATCCGCAAGAATCGCGCTGAGCGACGGACCGGTCCATTTTGCGGTGAAACTCCACCCTTCGACACAGTTGAGATCCATCAACCAAGATTCCTGATCATATGACTGCAGGTCCGCATATGATAGTGAAAGGGGCTTTTCCACCAGACCATCCACCGTCAGTACGTAGGAATCTCTATCGATGACCTGGGTGCCTCTCAGGGCGTTGTTGCCTTGCTCATCGATGGGGGTCAGTTTTACGCCCCGGAACTCGGTGGCCTCCACCTCTTCCGAGGGCTGGGGACCCGTCGGAACGCTGGTGGATGCGGATCTGCCGTCACCACAGCCGAGGATGATCGCGCCGGTGGCCAGCGTCAGAAGCAGGGCAAGAACTGATGACGCGAGTAGCAGCTTGGTCTTCATCGTTCTCCCGCTCGTGTGAGCCATGTGCTCTGTTTACCCATTGGGAGAGGAAATGACACTGCGGAATGGAACACCCCGCGTTTGACAGAGGCTCGTTCACTCGGCTGCCTCGACAGACTCCAAGGAATCCAGTGGGTACTATCGCATGAGTTCCACGGGGCGCCGGGGCCGAAACGAGGTTCTATCTACCAGCGCGAGGACGAGCACCGGGGAGCGTCCCCCAATCTCGGCTGGTAGGACGGCAAGAACAAGTGGAAGCAATACCTTGACGAGACCCGGGCAGAGGTGCACGAGAGGCTGGTCAAAGCCCAGCGGTATCTCCGCGGGGTATCTTCTCGCCCAAGGGCTTCAGCCGCGCACCATCATGGAGCTCCCGGGCCATTCGCAAATCAGCTTGACGATGAACACCTACG
>JAFGIH010000466.1 GCA_016929985.1 Thermoleophilia bacterium
CTCCGTTCGGCCAACGCCATGATCCCGGGCCTGGTGGGGCTGGTCATGGTGCTGATCGCGACCATCATGACGGCCATGGGGGTGGTGCGCGAGAGGGAACGGGGCACTCTGGAGCAGTTGATGGTGACCCCGCTCTCCTCCACCGAGCTCATGATCGGTAAGATCGCTCCATATCTGGTCATCTCCCTCGTCGACTTCGTCATAGTGCTGGTCGCCGGAGTGTTCATCTTTGACGTTCCCTTCGCCGGCAGCCCACTGCTGCTATTCGGACTCTCGCTCATATTTCTGGTCGCGTGCCTGGGAATGGGGCTCCTGGTCTCCACCGTGTCTCAAACTCAGCAGCAGGCCATGCAGATGGCGGTGTTCACACTGCTGCCCCAGATACTCCTATCCGGGTTCATATTCCCGCTGAACGCCATCACCTGGGGTGTGCGGTGGATCGCATACTTGTTCCCGCTCACCTACTTCTTGCCCATCTGCCGGGGCATCTTCGTGAAGGATCTGGGGATTGCTGACGTGTGGCCGTACGCACTGATCCTCGTGGGCTATGCGGTCGCGGTCGTGCTATTCGCCGCGTGGCGCTTCCGGAGGAGGCTGGCATGAGCGCGGTGGGTTCAGCGACGGCGATGCTCGTGTCGTTGCGGGGAGTGGGCGTGCGGTTCGGCGTGAAGGAAGCCCTCCGCGGAGTCGACCTCGATGTGGAGGAGGGCGCTTTTGTTGCCGTCATCGGCCCCGATGGGGCGGGCAAGTCCACGCTCCTCCGGATGATGGCTGGGCTACGCCGGCCCTCGGATGGCGAGGTGGCCAGAGCGCTGCCAAAGGCTGAGGTGGGGTTCTCAGGCGCGGAGTTCGACCTCTACGGCGATCTGACCGTCATGGAGAATCTCCGGTTCTTCGCCTCGGTGCGGGGTTTGCGCAACGATGAGTTCCGCCGCGCGGCCGGCCGTATCTTGGAGATGGTGGGCCTCACGGAGGCCGCCGACCGGCTCGCCGCCAACCTCTCCGGCGGGATGAAGAAGAAACTGGGCCTGGCGGCCGCGCTCATCTACAGGCCCCGGCTGCTGATCCTCGACGAGCCCACCATAGGCGTAGACCCTACCTCCCGCCGGGAACTCTGGGGCATCATCGCCGAGGCGCACGCCGCCGGGACCACGGTGGTCTTCGCTACCACCTATCTCGACGAGGCCGAGCGCGCCCGCCGCGTGGTGCTGCTCACCGCGGGACAGGTCACCGAGTTCTCCCCCGAGCGGATGGGATCGTTGGCCCGGGGCTGGCACGCGTGGGTGCTCCCCGGGGAGGCGCACCGCAACGACCTGCGCGTGGCGCTGGCCCGGGCGGGTCTCGGCCCCCGCGTGTACCTCCGTGAGGAGGGGCTCGCTTTGCTGACCCGAGACGAGGCTGAGGCGGAGAGACTGGTGGATCTGGTGCTCTCCCAGTTGCCGGGCCACTCCTGGGGCTCATCGGAGTCTCCGCCGCCCGGGCTCGAACCGGCCACACTCAACCTCGACGACCTGTTCGTGCTCGTGCAGATGGGGTCCGACGACCATGAGGGAGGGCGAGCATGAGGACGACACCTCCGGTATCAACTGCGCCGCCGCAGTCGGCCGCCGCGGCCGATGCGCAACCGGCCGGCCCTGCGCTGTCGGCTAGGGGCCTCGACAGGCATTTCACCCGCAAGCACGCGGTGAAGAACGCGTCCTTCAACGTGCCTCGCGGGCATATCTTCGGGTTCCTTGGGCCCAATGGAGCCGGCAAGACCACGGTGCTGCGCCTGGTGCTTGGCCTCTTGAGACCCGATTCAGGGGAGATACGCGTCCTGGGGCTCGATCCCGTCCGGAATCCTCGTGCGGTCCGTCTCCGTACCGGCTACGTTTCACAGCTGCACTCCCTATACGGCGACCTCACGGTGGATGAGAATCTGCGCTTCTTCGGTCGGCTCTACGGGCTCGCCGGTGAGGAGTTGAACAGACGTATCGCGGAGGAGAAGGAGCGCTTTCGATTGGTGGAGCACCGGGGTCCTGCGGCGGGGCTCGGCACCGGTGTCCAGAGGAGGACAGCACTCGCCTGCGCCCTGCTTCACAGGCCCGAGCTCTTGATCCTCGACGAGCCCACGAGCGGGATGGACTCGCTGGGCCGGCGCGATTTCTGGACGTTCCTGGGCGGCTTGACGGCCGACGGAACAACGATCGTCATCACCACCCATCACCTTGAGGAGGCTGAGGGATGTGACGACCTCGCCCTCATGCTGGATGGCGAGGTCCGCTTCCAGGGCAGCCCCACGGAGCTCAAGGCCCGCTTCGCCGGACCGGTGCTCGCCGTATCGTGCGAACCTTGGGAGGTGGGTTTCGCCGTTCTACGCGAAGCATACGGGGCTTCGCTGTTCGGGACGTGCTCTCACATCGACGGCTTGGTGGCTACACGAGCGGACGTGGAGACGCTTCTCGCCGGCAGGAGTGTCCGGTTGCTGGGCATCGAGGAGCGGCCGCCGTCCATGGAAGATGCCTTCCTGCGGGCGACGATGGGCAAGTCGTCGGACGAGAAGTGAGCTGGGCCCGTCGCACATCCGCCGGCGCATTGTCGCCCGCCGGGGCGTTGCTATCATGAGACCGTGAGGCACGGCCGCGAGGCAACGAGGGAGGAGTCCACCACCATGGCTACCAAGAACGCCTTCTATGCTCAGTCCGGCGGGGTCTCCGCCGTCATCAACGCATCCGCGTGCGGAGTGATCGAAACCGCGCGCAAACACCCGGAGACCATCGGTAGGGTCTTTGCCGGCCGCAACGGCATCATCGGGGCGCTCACCGAGGACCTCATCGACAC
>JAFGIH010000467.1 GCA_016929985.1 Thermoleophilia bacterium
AAGCCATACGGCTGCCGGGACGCGCCGGAAACCAGGAGAGCAGCGCCCGACCGATGATGAGCCAGCTATAGACCGCCAGCAGCAGATAGACCACGTAGATCAGGGTGCTCATTTGAATTGGATCTCCACCCGCCCCACCAGCGGCGCTCATCTGGAACCATACCAGGGACCATACCAAGGACCACACAGACCGCACAGACCGTACACAACCGCACACACGGCCCGGTGTACATTCGGTGAGCATTGGACCCCGACGCGGCCCCACACGGCCCCGGCGACAGACTCTCCACAAACACAGAAAGCCCCGCACGATCGGGGCTTCCATGCTAATGAGCCGTGTTGGACTCGAACCAACGACCATCGGATTAAAAGTACCACTAACCAGAATGGCGAGCTCGGGAATGCGACCTCGGCTTTGAGAACTGGCTGCGTTTGACCCTATTTGGCCTGAGGTGCGACGACTCGGAGCCTCACTGGAGCCTGCTGCGTGTACTTCTCGTGTACTTGGCTCAGGCACCAGCCCTCTAGAATTTCGACAACTCGCCTGATAGTTTTACGCATAACTCGGCTGATTATCGTGCGTAAAGCACATGGCCAACCGGCAGTATTCTGCACTATGACGACACTTGATCTCAGCAACGGGTCCCTAGATGAGGCCAAAAAGTGACCAGACAGACCGTTGATGACAGCATGGTCCTCGATGTGTTCGACCTGCCGCACCCCCGCGATCTTGCGGTCGGAGCCTACGGGACCATCTTCAGGAAGCAGGGGGAGAAGACCATCTATGTGCTCTACTGGTATCTGGGGGAAGAGGACCACCTCCGCATCTTCTTCCACCTGCCCGGACGCCCTCTGCCTGAGAAGTGGGGACTCTCTGATCTGGCCTCGCAGTGGATCCTTCTGGAGCGCGCCCCGGCCGCGATCGGAGGGGAGCGACTGTGGTTTGCCTGCGGCTGGTGTGAGAAATCGGTGCGTAAGCTCTACCTGCCTCCCGGACGCACCATTTTCGGCTGTCGGATGTGTCACTCCTTGAGCTACCGCTCCCGCCAGAGTCGGCCCAGGAGCCTGAAGCGGCACTTGAAAGCCCTGGCGGCCATGGAGGCAACCGTTGACATAGCCGAGATGCGCTACCAGCGCGACGTGCTGGGCCTCCCTTTGGCACAGCTGCATCCCAAGGGACGGCCGTCTAAGAAGGAACTGAGGGCCAGGGCCCAGCGAGCTGCGGCGGCCGCGGCTGAGCCCAAGCGGCCTCGGGGACGACCCAAAACCAAACGCACCTATACACGGCGCCAGGAGTTGGTGCTTAGCGAAAGGACGAGTGACATACAAGCCTACTGTGTGAAGTGTCGTGACCGGCGCGAGATGGTAGATCCACAACCGGTCACCCTCAAGAACGGTCGACCCGCCCTGCAGGGTCACTGCCCGGTGTGCAACACGCTGATGACCCGCATCGTGAAAGCCACCTAGGACCATACCCTGGGGTGGCACGCCGCCGGTGCGGATCCTTGCTCGTGTTGGTCGTACCCTCATTCGCCCAAGACCAGCGCTGCCACCCGGCAGGCCGCCTCTTCAGAAAGGGCGGGCAGACAGTGGGAGTAGACGTCCATGGTGATGCCGATGTTGGCGTGTCCCAAGCGCTCGCTGACCACCTTCGGATGGACCCCGGCTGAAAGCGCCAGGGTGGCATGAGTGTGCCTGAGATCATGCAGACGGATGACCGGCACCCCCGCTTCGCTGGCCGCCCGCCGAAAGAGGCGTGTGGCCCGCTCGGGATGGAGCGGCTTTCCGGTTTCGTCTTCGAATACGAAGGCCCCGGGATCGAGCGGGTCGCTCGTCTTTCCCGCTCTTTGTTCCCGCTCTTTACGCAGACGGGCGAGGACCGCTACCGTGTGGGGATCCAAGGCCACCAGTCGCCGCCCTTTGTGCGTCTTGGGGGCGGAGATGACGGTCTCATATCCCAGTTGCACCCTGGTCTGGCGGATGGCGATGGTGCTCGCCCCCAGATCGACGTCCTGCCATCTCAGGCCCATGGCCTCTCCGCGCCGGAGCCCGGTGGTTATGAGAAGGAGCCACAGGGGATAGAGGAGGCTCTTGTTGTGGTGGGCGAGAAACCTCTTGATCTCAGCCGGGCTCCAGGTCTCCACTTTGGCACCTGTGCAACCCGCGGCCCGTGGCGGGTCGGCGGCGTCAGCAGGGTTACGACCGATGAGGTTCCAGCGCACAGCATCCCTGAGCGCCCGGTGCAGAGTAGCGTGCACGCGTCTCACCGTGGCCGGGGCTAGTGGTTGCTTGTGTTCCTTGGTCTCGTCCTTCTTGATAGCGGGACGCCCATCTCGGGGCTCGGCCTTTGCTCTGTCGGCCGTGGCCTTCCCGGGGGCTCGGGAACGGCTCTTCCTGCCTTCCGTTAGGAGTTTGGCGTAGAGGGCGTTGATGTGGACCGAGGAGAGCTGTTGGAGCGGGATCCGCCCCAGCTCAGGTGAGAGGTAGCTCTCGACGTGACCCTGGTAGGAGAGGAGTGTGGTCGGGCGGATGGTGGGGCGGATGGCCGGGAGCCAGTGCTTGCGCAAGAACTCATCGACGAGCAGCCTGGAGGTCTCGATATGGGTGCCGCCTGCAATGGCGCCCGCCACCTTGGCGAGTTCGGTCTCGGCTTCCTTCTTGGTGAGGTATCCGGAGTGGAACTCCTGGCGCCGTTCGAGGCCATCCTGCAGGGGACCCTGGCACTTGGGGCAGCATTTCAGACGACCGTCACGCGTCCAGTAGCGCCTGCGGCAGGCCGGACAGCGCTGCAGGGGTTGCAGACCAAGATCGACGGTGAACTGCCAGGTGGAGCGCTTCTTTATGGATCCGCGCATGGGTGCGCCGCTCCGGCCTGTCGACAGAGGTGTTTGTTGGAGGTCTCCATGACGTCCATTACCGCTTAGGTTCGCGGGCATGGCAAGTCAAATGAGGTTCGACCTAGCGGCGTCTCTCAAGGCCCGCTGAAGCGTGGCGTGGATGCGCCTCACGGTAGCCGGAGCCAAGGGCTTGAGGTCTTCTGGCTTCTTCCGGTTCTCCGGAAATGCTTTATCCCGGCGTTGTTCGGTAAGAAGCTTGGCATATAGGGCGTTGATGTGGACGGGAGACAACTGTTGCAGAGGGGTGCGCCCCAGCTGAGGTGAGAGGTAGTTCCTTATCTGACTCTCGTAGGAGAGAAAGGTCGTTGCCCGGATGGTGGGGCGAATGGCGGGCAGCCAGTGTTCGCTAAGGAAGTCATCGAGGAGCAGTCTCGAGACTTCGATATGGGTACCCGGGGCGATGGCTCCGGCCACCTTGGCCAGCTCGAGCTCCGCCTCCTTCTCAGTGGCATAGCCGGAGTGAAACTCTTGGCGGCGCTCCAGCCCATCCTGGAGCGGGCCCTGGCATCTGGGGCAGCGTTTGAGGCGGCCGTCCTTGGTCCAGTAGCGCTTGCAACACGCCGGGCAGCGCTGCAGGGGTTGCAGACCGAGGTCCACGGTGAACTGCCAGGTGGATCGTTTCCGTAGGTGACCGCGCAAGGGGGGGTCGCTCCCGGCCTAGGTATGGAGATGGTGGTCCGATGCCTTCATGGGGTCCATTGACGCTCGTCTGCCCGGACAAAGCTAGTCAAGCCAGAAGAAGGGGGACTCCGGGGTCAACCCCGGCTTCAGCGCTCCATGAGGTCGACGTGATCTACCCGGTCGGGGGTCACCAGATCGGTCACCAAGTCCACGGCTCTCTTCTTCGCCTCTAGCGGAAGGGTAAGCGCCGGATCCCCCGGGTCGAAGGCGAGGTGACCGAGTACGTACGGCAGATGACCAACATCCTACGCACCATCATCGAAGACCCCGCGAGTGGCACAAAGCAGGCCCGCTGGACCAGACGAGGCCCCGACCCACTTTGCCCACGCCGACTCCTACGCCGAGGTAGCTCTCAGACGCTAGACAGGGGGCCGGGTGACGGCGACTATCCTCGGTCCCGGGTACTAACAAGATTGCGGTCATGAATAGCAAGGACCTGGGGACCATACGACTCCGTGTGCGACTGCCGTGCACGTTCTCTATCTACTCCTCACGATGGTGAAACCTCAGTCCTTGCCGATAGCGCCGCATTCGACGCGGGCGCTGCGCCCGTATGACAGGGCTCTCAACACAAACCGCGAGGCGATCGCTTCCGAAATCATGCCGCCGACAGCGCTCGTCCCGACACCAGCAATCCTCGACGGGCGGCAAGAACCGCAGCCAGGCACTCGTGGCCTCGCAAGCTAGTGCCTTATCTTCCCCGCCGTCCAGCCAGCCACTCCACACGGCCAGCAGAGTGGCTGCATAGGCGTGCAGGCAGCACACTGCCTCTGCTCGCTCCGGGCCGCCCACTCCCGCGCCCGCTCCGAACGCGACGACCGGGGCCTGGGTTTCGATATCCGCCCGCTTGTCGCACCGCTGCTTGTAGAGGCGAACTACGCGCGCAAGCAGACACCGGAGCCACTCCTCATCCCGGCAAGACGTCTGGAGTCTCTGGACACCTCCCTCGTCTTCGGCCCGACTTATGACCGCGGCCAGCGAGGGACACGCGAGGTAAAGGGGGGTCGTGTTGGGCATCCCAGGGGCCCCAGAGGGCGCTGTCTCGACCGCGGCGGGATAGCCGAAGCAGCAGCGGGCAATGATAGCTGCCGAGCTGGGAGGGGGCAGGCTACCACGGCCCCAGGGCTGGGCATCGCCAGCGTCTGGGTGGTGGGAACCGCTATCTCCTCTAGACGGGTTCATACATGCCTCTGATGCCAGACTAGCAGGTTTGCCATTAATGGCAAACCTGCCAATTGGAGCGGCCAGCCGGTAGCCGCAGAGGGGGATCTTTCGGTGGACGCATAGGACCAAGAGGGCGCCGCTTCTCAGGTCGACGAATCGGAGAGCTCGGCTCCCCCTCCAGAAAGCGCCGCCCCAGGCGATTCAGCCTCGGATTTGCTGTTCGTAACAAGGCCGGTTAGAGTCTGACCCCTTTCTGCCGGCGTGATACTGGTGGCCGTCAGACAACGGCTTGAAGAAGAGGTTCACACACCATATCTCGCCAGGCGTCGAACGCTTCGGTGCGGCCACTGGTGACGGTGGGGGCGTGGTCGGTGTCGTATTCCCAGTCGGCCCGTCGGCAGATTACCCGACTGCCGATCGGGCAGCCAAGGCGCGTGAAGAATGGTCTACTCAGGAGGGCTGTGCGGCAAGCTCGGCAAAGATGGCGGCGACCCGGCCCTCGTTGGCATCTGGCTCCGCCTGGGCAGGAACCTCGGCGCGCAGCAGTTCGA
>JAFGIH010000468.1 GCA_016929985.1 Thermoleophilia bacterium
CTTGATGGTCTTGAGCACGCCGATGAACTCGTCGCCCAGGCCGTACTTGAAGGTGACCCGCCTACACTTCACCCAGCGGGGTACCAGCAGGACCTCTTCGTGCTCCACGTTGACGCACTCCACCGGCCCTATCCCCTCAGGGAACTCGAAGATCTCGGGCTCCGAGAACGGCTCGGTGGTACACCAGCCCTTGCCCTCCTCCCAGATCACGGGAGGGTTGAGACACTCCTCGATGGTGGTCCAGATGGAGAAGTTGGGCGCGAAATCGTAGCCGCGCACCTCTAGATTGGCGCCGTCACGCACGCCGATCTCCTCGATCTCGTCGAAGAGATTCTTCTCAGCGTACTTGGCGAACACGTCGGCCATGCCGGGCTCCACACCCATACCGACAAGAGCCAGGAGGCCCTTCTTCTCCCACGCCCCAGCGCGCTCGAACTGGTAGTCGCCCAGCTTCACGCCGCAGGTGTTGTACGGGTCGGTGGCATGCGGAGAAGACAGGGTCATGGCCATGTCCATGTAGTTGCAGCCCGCCTCGTAAGCCGCGTCGAAGATGGCTTCATTGAAGACGGGGTCGACGGCGTTGTGTATGAGGTCCACCCCGTGTTTGCGGGCCAGGGTCGCCACCTGCTCCTTGTCGCCCGCGTCCACGGACTCGACCGGCATGTGTTCCGGGGAGCCTACCTTCGCCCACACCTCTTTGGCCCGGTCGACGTTGTAGTCGGCCAGCACCAGTTTCTCCACCCACGGCCTGCTCTTGCAGAGAACGGCGATGGCTTCACCCACGCCACCCACACCTACCAGCAATACCTTCATCTCGACCTCCGTATCCGCCGATGCACGAGGGTCATCCTGCCTAGTTCACCGTGACCGTCTCGGTCCGCGTCACCCGCAGACCGCGCCGGCCGCACTCAGCCAAGAACACGTCACGAGCCGCCCGAGGCAACTCCTCCGGGCATACGAGCCCGGCGGCCCCGATCCTGTCTTCCACGATGAGCTCCGCGTAGATGGACGCGGGGGTGCTCGTGCCGTACGACACGCTGGTCGCGCCGGGCAGGATCTCGTTCACCCACTTGATGTCCGGCGGGTAGACGGCGTAATTGATGGCGGCCGCTTGGCCTCCCATCTCACCGATGCAGTCCACCGTGAGCACGCCCGAATCGACGATCTCGCCCGCCAGAGCAAGCCGCGCCAGGTCGTCCATGGGCGGGTTGGGCGGGAGTGTCGCAACCAACACATCGATGGGCCGCACCTGCGATCCATCCTTGAGCGTCACCGGATTCTTGCTCGTCATGCCTGAAGCAACAAGGGCCAGGTCGGCATCGAGCCCCTCTACCGGGCCGCCCATCTTGAAGTCCACGTAGCGCAGGCCCTTGTCGCCGAAGCGGCGCGGCAGCAACCGCGGAAGAGTGGTGACCTCCTCATGGTCGTGACACACGACCACGCCCATGCCGAACGGCGCCGGGAACGCGTACTGCTCGCGACGCCCGAAGATCTCCACCCGTTTGAATTCCCCGTCTTCATAGAGCAGCGGCGGCTGCGCACAGTCGGTGTAGTAGGTCTCCTGAGACCACACCTGCAACGGCACCGGCGAGTCGAAGATGGCATAGTCTTTGATACGGATCTCGAAACAGCGTTCGAGATCCTCGTAACCGTTGGCGGCGAGGGTATTGGTGAAACCCGGATCCATGCCCGTGTTCAGCAGAGCCAGGATGCCCTTCTTCTCGAACTCCGGCGCAAGCTTCACCTGCTCGAGGTACGCTTCGTCGATGGTGAGGGCCCGGGTCTGGCCGGACGCCATGTCCTGATAGGCGGCGCCATTCTCCAGACATGCCCGCATGATCGACAGGTTGTACTCCGGGATGACGGCGTTCACTACCAACTTGGCTCCCGCCGCGGCCTCAGCGGCCGCCGCGCTGTCGGACGCGTCGAGACGCAACGCCACCGTCTTGCTCCCTCCCACGCGCTCCGCCACCAGTTGTGCTCGTGCCTCGTCGTAGTCGCAGAGCACGATCTGGGTGACCGTGGGGTTGCGGGCCAGGTTCCATGTGATGACGTGGCCCTGCGCCCCCGCTCCGATAATGACGACCTTCACGTTGCGCCTCCTCGGGATCCTTCAAGGATGTCCCTCTTGTGAGTTCCGAACAACCACGACCGGCCCGTACGCCAAAGAGAGCGTCCCGGGCCGGTCGTCTACGCGTTGAGATAGATCAGGCGCCGCCCGGTCCGGAAGCGTCCACGCTACCCTCGCCGGGGTCCTGACCCAGCTCCCGGAACTTCTCTCTCGCCGCCTTCCAGTACCACCAGACAAGGCACAGCGGTCCGATGACGGCGATCGCGCCGAATATGTAGCAGAAGACTCCCCAGGCCATTACTTACTCACCTCCTGCACTGCATCATCGGCGGCGGTCTTCTTACCGAAGATGCTGCCGAGGAAGTAGACGATCAAAACGATCGGCACGACGATCAATATCCCGTATTCCTGCCAGAGCTGCGTGTCGCCCCAGGTAATGATCTGCGTCCCGATGTCTTCATCGGCCTCACCAACGGTCACGCTCAAGATGTACCACACTATCGACAAGACCAACCCGACCACCGTCGCCAGGGTGCCCGCTATCTTCTTGGGCGGCTTCTTGGAGAAGGTCCCAAAGTACACAGGGATCAGGCAGGTGCAGATGATGATGGTGGCCTGGAACACCCAGACGCCCATGATCTTCTCGAACACGAAGGCCAGACCGATGGAGATGACGGCCGAGATGATGATGCCGATCCTCGTCCACAGTGTCTTCTGAGCGTCGGTGGGTTTGGGCCTCCAGACCTTCTGCAGATCGTGGCCCACCACGCCACCCGAGACAAGGAAGTAAGACGACGAGGTGGACATCGCGCAGGCCAGAGCACCCACGAAGGCAAGGCCCATCAGACCGGTCGGCAGATACTCACCCAACACGGCGAAGAGCGCCTCGTTCGGCTCCACGTCGGGGATGATAGCCAGACCGACAGCCGCGGCCCCGATGATCCCCAAGAAGGTGACCGCCCAGTCGAACGACAGCCACATGGGAAC
>JAFGIH010000469.1 GCA_016929985.1 Thermoleophilia bacterium
CCCAGTCTGCAGGGCATCCCCTCCCAGGTGTTGCAGGTCGCCCCCTTCCCGCTCATGATCCTGACCCTTCTGCTGGTCAACATCGGCAACGCCGAGTGGGTGGAGCGCGTCTTGGCCGCTCTCCCCGAGCCGTCGCGAAGAGTGGTGGCCCGCATCTTCAGGGCCATGCGTGTGGTGCAGCCACGCGGTCTTGGCGTGCCCTTCGAGCACGACTGATCCGCGCCCTGGCCGGCGCTGCTTGGCCATCTGTATAGCCGAAGGCGGTAAATCTAGGCCGTCCGGATAGACTTGACCCCACACCCCGTTGTTATTCTCAATCCGCGTGCCGGAAGACCGGCCGCACCAGATCGACCACAGCAGGGGTGGTGTGCGGACGATGAGAACACGGGTCAACCAACACCCGGACGATAGTGGCTTCGAACCGGGCTTCCCCCAGCCACAGGGTCTCTACGACCCGCGCAATGAGAAAGACGCGTGCGGCGTCGGTTTCGTCTGCGATATCAGCGGCCGGACCTCGCACGACATCATCGAGCGCGGCATAGAGGTGCTCAAGAACCTCCTGCACCGCGGAGCCGCCGGCGCCGACGCCGGCACCGGCGACGGCGCCGGCATCCTCGTCCAGGTCCCCGACCGCTTCCTGCGCGCCTCCTGCGACTCACTGGGTATCGCGCTGCCACCGGCCGGCGCCTACGGAGTCGCCATGATGTTCCTGCCCCTGGACGCCCAGCAGCAGGCCGCCTGCCGGTCGGCCGTCGAACAGGCGCTGGCGGCCGAGGGTCTCCGCACCCTGGGTTGGCGCGAAGTGCCGATAGACGAGGGTGCGCTCGGCGAATCCGCCCGCGAGGTGCGGCCCTCGGTGTGGCAGTGCTTCACCGACTCCGGCGGTCTCGATCCGGACGCTCTGGAGCGCCGGCTCTACGTGGGGCGCAGGCAGTGCGAGCGGGCGGCGGCCCGGGCCCTCGCAGGGAACGGCCGGTTCTACGTGCCCAGCTTCTCCTGCCGCACCATCGTCTACAAAGGCCTGATGATGGCCACCGAGATCCCGGCCTTCTACAAGGACCTCACCGACCCCGCGTTCGAGAGCGCCTTGGCAGTGGTCCACCAACGCTACAGCACCAACACGTTCCCCTCGTGGGAGCTGGCCCAACCGTTCCGCTATCTGGCGCACAACGGCGAGATCAACACCGTGCGGGGCAACCTGAACTGGATGCGGGCACGCGAGCCGGGGCTTCGATCCGACCTCTTCGGCGACGATATCGCGAAGCTCCTACCGGTGACCGACGAGAAGGCCAGCGATTCGGCCTGCCTCGACAACGTCCTCGAGTTGCTCAGCGCGGGCGGTCGCGACCTCGAGCACGCGCTGCTCATGCTCATCCCCCAAGCCTGGGGAGCCAAGTACCCCATGGGGCCCGATCTGCGCGGTTTCTTCGAGTTCCACGCCGGGCTCATGGAGCCTTGGGACGGCCCGGCCGCGGTCGCCTTCACCGACGGGCGCGTGGTCGGCGCGATGCTCGACCGCAACGGACTACGCCCGGCCCGGTACTCCATAACCCGGGATGGGTTCATGGTGCTCGCCTCCGAGGCCGGGGTGCTCGACCTGCCCGCCGAGTCGGTCCGCGAGCGGGGGTCGCTCCGGCCGGGACAGATCATCCTCGTCGACCCGGCTGCGGGCCGGGTGCTCAAAGATGTCGAGATCAAGACCCGCCTGGCCCGGCGCCAACCGTATCGCCGCTGGGTGGAAGAGAACAAGATCGCCATACACGGGTTCTTCGGCGCCGTGTCCCCGCTCACGCCCGAGACCGAGAGCCTTCTCGGACGCCAGAAGTACTTCGGCTACACCCGCGAAGACATAAAGTCGATCCTCGACCCCATGGCAGTGACCGGCAACGAGCCGGTCGGCTCGATGGGGGCCGACGAACCGCTCGCGGTGCTCTCGGAGAAGCCGCAACTGCTCTACTGGTACTTCAAGCAGCTCTTCGCCCAGGTGACCAACCCGGCCATCGACTCCATCCGCGAAGAACTGGTCATGTCGCTGATGACCTTCATCGGCTCACCCGGGAACATCCTGGCCGAGGGACCCCAACAGGCCCGGCTGGTCAAGCTCAGCCATCCCATCCTGAGTAACGAAGACCTGGCCCGTATCCGGAGCCTCAGCATCGCCGACTTCGCGTCCCGGACGCTGCCCATCGGCTTCCCGGCCGACGGGAACGGGCGCGACCTCGCCGCCGCCCTCGAGGAACTTTGTCGGGAGGCGGAGGCGGCGGTCGCGACCGGCCAACGCATCCTCGTCCTCACCGACCGCGACTTGCCTGAGGGGACGATGGCCATCCCCGCGCTGCTCGCGGTATCGGCGGTGAACCGTCATCTGCTGCGTTCGGAGCGCCGGACCGGTGTGGACATCATCGTCGAGACGGGCGAGGCGCGGGAGGTCATGCACATGGCCCTCCTGCTGGGATACGGCGCTTCCGCCGTGAACCCCTATCTGGCCTTCGAGATCCTGGTAGACCTGGCGCTCCGCAACCGGTTGAGCAAAGAGATGAGCGCGACACAGGCCCTGGAGCACTACATCAAGGCCCTCTGCAAGGGGCTTCTCAAGATCATGTCCAAGATGGGCATCTCCACGCTGCGCAGTTACCGCAGCGCCCAGGTGTTCGAGGTGCTGGGCATCGATCCGGAGGTCGTCGGCGCCTACTTCGAGGGCACGGCCTCCCGCATGGGAGGCATCGGGCTCGACGAGATCGCCCGCGAAGCCCGCGCCCGTTACGACGCCGCCCACGAGCCCGATGAGACAGCTCCCAAGATCCTTGAGAGTGGCGGTCACTACTCGTATCGGAAGGACGGCGAGCGCCACCTGTGGACCCCGGAGGCCATCTCTCTGCTGCAACAGGCCACGCGAAAGAACGACTACCAGCTCTTCAGGCGGTACGCAGCTCTCATCAACGAGCAGGAGAGTCACCAGAGCACCCTGCGAGGCCTCCTGAAGTTCAGGCCGGTCGAGCCGGTGCCG
>JAFGIH010000470.1 GCA_016929985.1 Thermoleophilia bacterium
CCGCCATCCACGTCGACTTCCGCCCGCCATCCCTGCCACGGTGGCGGCATGAAGAACCCCGTTACTACCACGGGCTGCTAGACGACGAGCAAGCTGAGCCGCCAATGCTTCAACGGCTGTCTCATACCCGTCTCGCTCAAAATAGGCTTCGTCCACTTCGAGGGTGCGCGCCAGCGCTTGAAGGTGTCTGGATGTCGGATGAACGCGGTCGCACTCCCATGCATTCACCGTGCGTCTACTCACTCCGCACTTCTCAGCCAAGACCTCTTGGGTCATGCCCACGCGACGTCGAAGCCTGTGGACCTTCTCTCCGAGGGTCTCCATGACTAGGACTCCCCGACCGCCGAGCGCTCTTCCTCAAGGTCCTCGATCTCGTCTAGTAGTCGGCGTCGCTCCGTGCGCCATCCGCCGTAGGCCAACGCCCAGCAGACAGCGACCCCCAGAGTGCGGATGTCGAGTAGCGCGCCGAGCTCGAGGATCACTCGGAACAACATGACTACGCCGAGGCCGAGCACCGGGATCGCCACCCATTTCATGAGCACCAGCTTCAGTCGGTCGATCCCGAGCTGACGGTCGATCCGCGTGACGTCAGCGGCAAGTCGAAGCGAGCCATCGTCTGGTGCGAGCATGATCCGACTCCTCAGCGATGGTACACGAAGATCACGCAGCCTTCACATCTGGAGGTCCATGCGTCTAACCAACGGCACGCGACGGTGTCGCGCAAGAGACATGGTGACTCTGGACGGGTGTCTCACCACAAAGTTCTGGAGGGCCACGGGTCCCATCCGGCCCCTATTCTGAGACCCCCCTGGCCGCTTTGCGCGCCTCCCACGGATCCTTGTGCCACAGGTCGCCCAGCGTCGCCGACCACAGCACCCGCTCACCCACGCTCGTGGACTGCACCATCCGGTAGAGCCCCTCACCCTCGTCCCACTCAGGGGCGGTGAAGTCCGGGCCGGTCGGATACTCGGGCACCTCGTCCTCAGGGGAGGAAACGGGCTCGTCGTCTGGCGCGCCCTCACGATACTGCCGACCGGATGGGACCCAAAAAGCCCGGACGGCATCCGGGGGTGTGACCGCCGAGTCTGCCGTTGGCTCGTTGTGTGGCGGGGCGTGACCCCGCGCCTCCAGGTTGTTGTAGGTCACCCCCGATGTCCATTCGCCAGGAGCTTCCCGAGGGCCAGCACCCTGTCCGAAGCCTAGGCTCAGAGCGGGCTGGTTGAGGTAAGGCCCGCCGGAAGAGATCTGGGGCGTCTACTCGGCGGCCGGTCCGGCTCGATCCAGTCAACCCCGTTTCGTGCGTCGGGCTTCCCGCCAGGCCGCGATACTCGCTCCGGCCTGCTCCACTTGATCGGGGTGGTCTGCCACCCACTGCTGGACCATTCGGGCGATCACCGGACCCTCGGCCTCCTCAAACGCATCCATGAGCCGTGCCACCACGAAGCGGTGGTAGGCGTCAAGGCGCACACGCGATTGCGGGTTCTTAGGGCTTCCAGGTGGCATTGATCGAAAGGTACCGCCAGTAACCGTGAGGGCTCAAGTAAGACTCAAGTGAAGCTCATATGAGCGTTGCGATTCCGTGGGGAACCCCTTAGCATGGAGATGCATGATGCGACTGCGGCATCGCCGCCGCCCGAGCTCGTGCCCGGCCGGGCCCCCCCTCGTGGGGGCCCGGCTGATTCTCTTCCATCACAGGCGAACGAGTCCGCGTGGATCCTTGGCTACGCCCGCCGCGCTTAGATTGAGCACAGCCGGAGGAATGTCGTCATAGGCGTCGCCGAGGGCACCTTGTTTCTGCCACGCCGTGAGGGTACCCGCCTCCTTGGCCAGGAGCATCGTGGCGGCGTATGCGATGAGGTCGGCCGCTTGGACGAAGAGGCTGAACTTCGAGTCCTTGAAGTTCCCGTCCTTGAAGAAGTTCTTCATCTCTAGGTTCTTCGTCAGTCCGGTGCTCCAACCTCCCACGGCTGCGGAGCCAGTCGGTAGGTATCGCCGGGCCTTTCGATACGCCTTCAGGTATTCACCGTGCCCCTGGTCGAAGAAGGTCAGCCCGTTGGTGTTGCGACGCGCATCCACGCACTGACGTTGCATGCGCTGGAAGAGCGCCAACAAGCAGGCGTCCTGACCCGTGGCGCCGTAGAGGTTCGAAGTCTGGCTCCCAACTACAGTGATGACGGACGCCGGGGGCAGAAACTGGTCGAGGCGCTGGAGGATCCAGCGGTAGATCGCGCATCCCAGAGTGGGGCCTAGACCTCCGCCGGCTGGGGAGTAGCCGCCGCGACCTGCCGCCAGTTTGAATGCGTGGAGTTCCTTCCGCACGGGGATGCCGTGGGTGGTTCGGAGAAGGCGCCGGAACTGCCGGTAGGCGTCGAGATGGTCATCCCACACGAACCGCCAACGCTTCCTGGATAGGAACCCGGGCTGCGGCTCTTCACGCAGCAGGGGAATCGTCACGCTGGTGAAGACGAACTGGCTGTGCCGTCCTGATTCATCAACGTAGAAGACGTCGATTCCGCCGGGTGCCAGGAACATGGCTCCTCCCATCAATCGCTAGTTGACGGGGGGGGTAGCGGCAAGATTGTGCTTCCAGAGCATTGAGGCTAGGGGGTGTAGGGGGCTGCGTTCCGGTTCCGGGCAGCGCGGAACCATGGCGGCCACACAAGCTCGGGGTCGCCCGCGACGAGGGATTAGGTGCCGTCGGATGTAGGTCCCGGTGCCAACCATGTGCCAACCAGCCGGCCCACAGGCCCCTGAAACACGAAGACCCGGCAACGTAACTCGTTGCCGGGTCTGTCGTTACAAGCTCCGGGGGTGGGACTCGAACCCACGACCCTCTGATTAACAGTCAGATGCTCTAACC
>JAFGIH010000471.1 GCA_016929985.1 Thermoleophilia bacterium
CCGACACGACCGGCTCATTGCGCGGCGGCCCGGACCAGATCTCCACACGGCGCCCGGCCAGCACATCACGACTCCGCAACCCCTCAAGAGCGTCCTCAGTCCCGGTCTCCGCCCAATGACGGCTCAGCGCCACTAGGAGCTGGGCCATCAAGGGCGCCCGCGCAACATGGCTACCCACCTCTTCGCACAAAGACGTCGGAATCGGTCTCCCGTCCCATTCCCGCACCAGTTCCCCACTCAAACCGCGCAGGAGGGACGCGCGATCGCTGTTCACGTTGAGACCGATCCCCGCGATCACCCATTGCAGACGGTCGGCGTCCATCGAGCCTTCAAGCAGGACGCCACACACCTTCTTGCCGCCCAACAGCACGTCGTTGGGCCATTTGATGCCTACCCGGCCTTGCAGCCCCTCCAGACTCTCCAAGGCGTCCGCAACAGCCAGAGCCGCGGTCAACGAGAGCATGCGAGCCTGGGCAGGCCCCAGTGCGGGACGCAGGAGCACTGAGAAGGTGAGGTCCTTACCCTGCACGCTGGACCACGTACGGCCAAGCCTGCCGCGCCCACGGGTCTGTTCGTCGGTCACCACCACCGTTCCCGCGGGAGCAGTCTCGGCGACACGCCTGAGCTCAGCGTTGGTCGATGCGCAGCGGGCCGTGTATCGGTACGGCAATCCGACCGGCGGCGAGTCCACCTCCGAGATCAGGTCGAACAAGAACGGCAGCACTGCCTCTGCCGCGACCAGATCACAGAAAGGCCGCTCGAGCCGGTATCCGGAGCCTGCCACCGGAGCGATAGCGAAGCCGAGAGAACGCAGATGCTCCATGTGCTTGTGCACCGCTGCTCGTGAGAGACCCAAGGCCTTGCCCAATGCCTCGCCCGACACGGACGGTTGAGACAGGAGGGCATCCGTCGAGGTAAGGGTCCGGACCAGCTCGATCGCAAGCGCGGTCCGATGAGCCGGTCCGGCCGCAAGCAAACCACGGTCCACCGCGGTCCGCAGCCCGACGGGCGCGCGGTCGAACAAACCGCTGCAGATAGGCGAGAAACCTTTTTGGAGTCCGTCACATCTGGTATCTTGTGCTGCCCGATACTTCAGGAGTTGGACCTTCCTTGACTACTAAACGCGTGAGTGAGAAGCGGCGACGCGCACGTAGGCGACTCTACATCCTAATAGCAGTCGCGGCCATCGTGCTCATCGGCGCGTTCGGGATCCTGATCGATTCCGCCCTTTACTATAACAAGGTGCATTCGGGTGTCAGCATCACCGGGGACCCGGGCGTGAGCCTTGGCGGGCTGACGCGTGACGAGGCGATGACCGCGCTCGAGCTCTACGTGAAAGACGCCCAAGGCAACCCCATAGTCCTCACCCACGGCAACAACAAATGGTCCATCATGCCGAGTGACGTCGGGACGAAGATCGACGTGGAAAACGCGGTCGCGACCGCGATGGACGTGACCCGCAAGAGCAACTTCATCGTAGACCTGTTCAAGCGTCTCAAGCTCTACTTCTCCGATGAAGAGATCCTCCTCGAAGGCTCTATCGACGACGTTGCATTGAACAGAGTCATCACCGATGTGGCCGACGACATCGACGAGCCGCCAGTGGACGCCGCAGTGCTCATCGAAGGCGACGCCGTCAAGGTCGTGGAGAGCAAGTACGGCAACGTCGTCGACAGGGATGCTCTGCGGACCAGGCTCAAGGAGCTGCTCTTCAGCCTGCACGCGACAGAGCTTCCCATCCCCACCGTGGTGAAAGCACCCGATGTGGAGGCAGAGGGCTACGCAGCCGCTCAAGAGCAGGCACTGACGATGCTGAGTGCCACTGTGAAACTCACGAGCGGTGAGAATACGTGGACACTCGAACCGGAGCGGATGGCCACTTTCATCGACTTCACAGCCGAACAGAAGAGCGGGGTTTCGACCCTCGTGCCTTATGTCTCGGCAGAGAAGATGAGCGCATTCTTCGACAAGATCGCCGACAAGGTGGCCACAAAGGCCGTCAACGCCACTTTCGAGAGCGACGGCAACAAAGCCTGGGTGGTCCCGGGAGCAGACGGCAGATCCCTCGATCGCGAGAAGACCGCCGAAGCCATCACTGCGGCATCGCTCAAGACCAGTCAGAGAACGGCTCAAGTCGTGGTGAAGACCACGGAGCCCGAACTGACCACCGAAGAAGCCGAAGCCATGGGCATCAAGGACAAGCTGGCAGGCTATACCACCGAATATGGCGGCAGCGCCGACCGCCAGCACAACGTGCGCATCACCACGGAGTATGCCACCAACGTCAAGGTCGCACCCGGTGAGATCTACGACTTCGAACGGATAGTGGGACCCCGCACCGAAGCACGCGGTTACAGAAAGGCCCCCGGCATAGTCGGTCCGGGCAAGCTGGAAGACGTGTACGGCGGCGGCATCTGCCAGGTCTCCACCACCATCTTCAACGCGGCGTTCTTCGCAGGACTCGAGATAGTCGAGAGATGGAACCACTCCATCTACATCGATCATTATCCGAAGGGACGCGACGCCACGGTCACAGTCGAGGGCAAGAACCTCCGGTTCCGCAACGACACCGGCCACTGGATCTGGGTCCGGGGCACTTCCAACGGCTACACCACGACCATCAACATCTATGGCACTGATGACGGCCGGGAGGTCGGCTACACCACCAGCGACTTCTACAACATAGTCGAACGCACGGAGACTTCCGTCACCAACACCTCTCTTGGTGTCGGCACCACCGCGATCCAGATAAACGGACAGTCAGGCAAGCAGTGCACGGTGACCCGCACGATCACGTGGCCCGACGGCCGGTCGATCAAACAGAAGTTTGTCAGCACCTTCCCAATGTATCAGAAGGTGATAGAGGTGGGCACCAACCCGCTCACCAGCACTACCACGACCACCACTACCTCTGCCACGACTACCACCGATTCTCACGCGACGACCACGAAGCCGACATCAGGTTCCACCAGCACAGTGGTCACTGAATTCTAGACTGACCGGCTCAGACCTGGTAATAGGCCCCAAAGGCACACGCCCGGCAGAGGGTCTCGCCGTCTACGACCACATCCCGAGCATCTTGCACTTCCTCGCCGCATTTGGCGCAGACCGCCCTACGGACCGGCCGGCCCGGTTGGTCCTCCTCCGGCACGACGAGTCTGACTTCGGTGCAGGTGAACAGCTGCTCGTCGGTCCAATCGTTCCAGAACTCCAGCGGATCGGTGTCCGGCCCGGCATGAGGCACTTCAGGTCGGGGAGCGATGCGGATGGCGCGGTCCGTTGCCAGATCGACGAAGGTGGCAGCCAGTTTGCCGTAGTCGACCCATTTCAAACGACGCTTGCCCAGCGTCACCCCGGCCGCGACGCTGACCGCGTCGCTGGCGCAGCGATCCATCTCCACGTAGACGATCAGGTCCCGGTACTTCTGGGGATCGTCTATCCCCAACTGGCGGCAACCGTACCTGCCCATCCGGATACCCATCACCATCCCGTGGCAAAGATGGCCATGGTAGGCCATCGCAGCCTCGTAGTCAGCTTCAATCGTACGCACTAACCTTCTCCTTGCCCCTCATCCGGCTCCCGATCGGCGACCCTGTCGTCGGGCACGGGATCTTGCCAGTCTGCAAAATGCTTCTCAAACACGGCCTCCAAAGCCTGTGCCGCCTCAGCCGTCACGGCGCGATACCGCCTCATGAGATCTTGCGCCTCGGGCGTGAGATGCGATCCACCTCCAAGACTGCCCCCCACACTCCTGTCGAGAAGAGGGAAGCCAAGACGCTCCTCCGCCGCGTGTAGTATCCGCCACGCCTTGTTGTATGACATGCCCAACTCCTGGGCTGCCTTTCTCAGCGAGCCCCACACTTCTACGCCGTCGAGCAGCCGGGCGGGACCATCTCCAAAGGCCCTACCCCGGTAGTCGAGCCATATCTTGTGAAGCAGCCGCAATAGTCGTCTCCTATTCTAGACTTGAGCGCCCGGACCCGGCCCGGGGCCATCCGCCGGTGGAGCACCCGCGCCGCCGGGTGTTCCAGGCGGCGCGGGTGCTGCGGGTTCCGCGGGCCCAGCGGGCGCCGCCGACACGACCGGCGGGGTCACAGCCGTCACGGGCGACAGATACGTCTCGGTGCCGCAATACGGGCAGCGTACCAGACCCTTGCCGGCCAACTCTACCTTGCCACCACAGTTCGGGCAGGTGTCCGCCTTGATTTGAGCCGCCTCCGCCGACACGAGTTCGCCTCGCTCCCAATTCACGTACCCGCGGAACAGGTCTTTGCCGATGAGGTCGTAGACGTGCGTCTTCACCTGGTCGCGGGTCAGATTGCATTCGATGGCCAGGTCGGCAACACTCACCCGCCCTCTGGTGGTCACCGCGTTCAGAATTGTCCGCTGCGTGTCGGCCCTGGTCTCGGCCTTGATCTCGCCCTTGGATGCAAGGAGCAGATACAGACCGACGGCGAAGAACGGCAGGGAGAACAGTACGAGTCCCAGCACATGCCCAGCCTTGCTCGCGCCCTCAGCCAATTCCGTCAGACCCACGATAAGCCAGGCGGCGACGCCCAGGCTGACGACTATCAGTACGATCCCGATGATCCTGGTGCGCATCGCTCCCTCCCGGTCGCTCTCGTATGAGCCGGTGCCCGGCCCAGCGGGCCGGGCACCGGCGATGTGTCATTCGTGACCTATCCTGCGCGGAATCCTCCGCCTCCACCGCCTCCGGAGAAACCGCCACCGAAGCCGCCGCCTCCGGAGGAGCCCCCGCCACCCCAGGCACCCTTCTTAGAACCGCCGGACGATGGGGCCGACGTGAGGACGTTTGACATGTTGCTGAGGCTGTTGAACAGACCATCAGAGATGCTGTCGAGACTGAAGCCGCCTCCTCCGCCGCCACCGGAACTGCTTATGGGCCCGGCCAAGCCGCCGCCAAGGCCACCGGTGCTGATGGGGCCCGGGCCGGTTGAAGTCGGGATGACCACCGGCGGATGGTACCAATCGGGGGACGACACGGTGAGACCTTCGAAGCGTCGCACCCAGTCCTTCTCCACGCCGAAGGCGATAGCGTAAGGAAGATACTTCTCGAAATTCTCCTTGGCCGACTCCATGTCCTGGAAACGGGTGAGATCCTTGAGATAGTTGCGGAACGCCTCCCACTTCCGCTGCTCCTGTGCTCCCTTGGGCGTTCTCTGCGGCATGTGAGGAGAGAACGCCAAGACGATGATCACCGAGACGATGGAGCCGAGCATGAACCATCCCCAGCCGGACAGCTCCACCGAGAAGAATGCAAACGTGATGACCCCCAGGATAGCGGCAAGTACGATGCCATATCCGAACCACCGGCCACGGGCTTTCTTGGGGTTCTTGAAGAACAGACCGGCTTTGGTCACTTCTTCGTATACCTGGCCGACGATAGGCTGAACGTGCGCATAGAAGCGGTTCTTGAGGTCCGCGGTGGTCACTTGGTC
>JAFGIH010000472.1 GCA_016929985.1 Thermoleophilia bacterium
TCGGGACTGAAGACCTGGACCTGGAACTCGACAACAGGGTGATCGGGCAGCTGCTCCACAGAGCTCTCAGCATCGTCTATGCGGAGCTTGCCTCTGCCGGAGCGCTCCCGCTGCGTGCCAACGACGTGCCCATGGCCGGGCGTATCGCCACCGGCGTCATCGATGACCTCGTGGGAAGCGAGGAGTGCCCGGGGAGCCCCGGCGAGCGACGTCTCGCCGGCCGGCGCCTGCGCCTGATGGCGCACAACCTCTTCCACATGGAGGCATCGTCGGGGACCACGCTCGTCATGTCCCAGGCCGAGATGTGGGTCGGTGGCGAGGGGGGAGTCGATATCGGCGGGCTGAAGCTCCGCGGGCGTATCGACCGCTTGGATGTGGCGCCCGAGACGGGGAGCCTCTATGTCTTCGACTACAAGACCGGCTCCATACCTTCGAAATCCGCTATCGGAACCGGTGAGGGGCTGCAGTTGCCGTTGTACCTCATGGCCTTGGAGGCCGAGCGCGCCGGCGCGGCCGTGGGTGGGGGGGCCTACCTGGGTTTGTCCACCAAGACACGCTCTGGCGTGGTGAGAGCGGGATCGGAAGAGGCTCTCGGCTCAGAGCGCCGGGAGTATCGAGTCTTGGACGAAGAGGATGCCACCCGGCTGTTCGAGTCGGTACGGGAGGTCGCCGTATCGGCGGTGGAGGGCATGCGATCGGGCATCATTGAGCCGCGTCCTGAGCGGAGTTGCCCATCGTGGTGTGAGTTGGGGCCGGTGTGTCGTGCGCGGCGGGGAGGTCACCGATGGTGAGCGTCATCGACGGGATGAAGCTGTCGGAGAAGCAGAGAGAAGCCCTCTTCGACGAGCGTTCGCGGGTGTTGGTGTCGGCCGGCGCGGGCAGCGGCAAGACCCGGCTGTTGGTGGCGTACTTCGTCCGCGCCTTGATTGAAGAGGGGATCCCAGTCGATCGAATGGCCGCTGTGACTTTCACCCGCAAAGCCGCGGGAGAATTGGTGTCGCGTATCCGACAGAGCCTCGAGGAATGTGGGCGCGCCGACCTTGCCAGAGCGCTCGATTCGGCTACGATCGGCACCATCCACGGGCTCTGCCGGCGTCTCATCGGAGATCGGTCCTTGGACGCGGGCGTCGACCCGGCGTTCCGCGTGCTCCAAGCGGAGGCTGCAAAGCTCCTCAAGAGCCAGATCTCGAGGGTGGCTTGGGAAGCGGTGGCCGAGAAGGCGGACGAGGCTACGCTCGAGGTCTTGGCCACTCGCCCTCGCAGTCTGCAAAAGGATGTGGTGGCGCTGTACGACCGGCTGCGCGGGATGGGATTCGAGCGTCCCCGGCTCGATGTCCCGGCGTCACCTTCTGATGGCGGAGCCGAAGCTGCGCTCATCAACGCGGTCCGCGATGCTCTGGCCGCCGGCCAGGCGATCGCCAAGCCGGGAGCCGCTCTGCTGGAATCTCTCGGGAAGCTCAGAAGCTGTCTGAGCTGGTTGGAGATGCCCACCTTTCTCGACGACAGGGCGGCGGAGCTGGATGCCACAAACGCTTTCTTCCCCGGCCGCAGGACCTCGTCCATGGAGGGCTGGTTCGCGCCGGTGCGCGAAGCCCTCACGCGCTACAGGCAGGTCTTGGCCGGCGTGCGCCTGGGGCCGGTGGTGGACGCCATGAACGTGTTGCTGGCCGAGTTCCACGAGCGATATGAGGCGCACAAGCAAGAGCAGGGTCTGCTCGACTTCAACGACCTCGAGCTGCGTGCCCGCGCGTTGGTGGAGGCTGCGAACAGTGAAGGCTCTGGGTCCATCATGCCGGGCTGCCGTGTCCTGGTCGACGAGTTCCAGGACACGAACGAGGTGCAGTGCGGTCTTATCGAGGGTCTTGGGGCAGAACGGCTGCTGATGGTGGGAGACAAGCATCAGAGCATCTACCGCTTCCGCGGCGCCGATGTGAACGTCTTCAGCGATCGTGAGCGGCGGCTTGAAGCGGCTGGTTACGAACAGGCAGGTGGTGTTCACAGGCTCACGGTGAACTACCGCAGCCGGCAGCCCGTCCTCGATTTCATCAACACGCTCTTCAGCCGCCAGACGTTTTTCGGCACAGGATTCGACACCCTAGAGATCCCTGAGCCCAATGAAGCCTCAGAAGCTATCGCTCCCGCCTCGACGTCGGTCCGGCCGGCGGTGGAGGTGGTGGTGGCGCAGCGTCTCGAGGCGCCTGAGAACGGTGGATCCCGGCCTGCCATGCAGGAAGCGGAGGCGCAGGTCGTAGCCGACCGGATACGGCGGACCGTCAAGGAAGAAGGACGCCGGCAGCGCGACGTTGTGCTGCTGTTGCCGGCCCAGACCCATGTCGAGTTGTATCAGCGGGCCCTGGTGGCGCGTGGGCTCGATGTGTACGTGGTGCGCGGCAAGGGCTACTACGCTCGAGAGGAGGTCGCCGACGTCGTCTCACTCCTGCAGGTGCTGCTGAACCCCCATGACGACCTGGCACTCTTGGCTGTGCTGCGGTCCCCGCTGGTGGGCCTGTCGGATGACGGCCTGTGCATGCTAGGTCAGCATGGTCGGAGACAACGGTCGTCACTGTGGGAAGTGGCGCGAGATGGTGGTCCGGATTCGTTGGGCGATCGCGACCGTGGTCTCGTCGCTGCTTTCATACAGAAGCTGGCCCAGATGGACCGCCGTGTCGGGCGGCCCGGCCTGGCTCGATTGATAGAAGACGCGCTGGAGGCCTGCGACTACGACCTCTGTTTGCTGGCGGCGCCGGACGGTGGGCGCAGGTTCGCCAATGTGCGCAAACTCATGCGCATAGCCGACGACTTCGAGGCTCTGGAAGGACCTGATCTCGCCGGGTTCGTCCGCGCGGTCCAGTCCCTGGACGATCTCGGCGACGACGAGGGGAGCGCGTCTACGATCGCCGAGGCGGCGGACGTGGTGCGCGTAATGACCGTTCATCAAGCCAAGGGGCTTGAGTTCCCCATGGTGGTGTTGGGCGGCCTGGGGTCGGATGTGCGTTACGACACCCCGTCGGAGTTCGTGGTGGGTGAGGACGGGAGCGTGGGTGTCTTTCTCAAAGGTTCGAAGAACTCCACATACGAGACCCAAGACCTCTATCACGGGCCGGCCGCTGAGATAATGGGCGCTCTTCGTGTCAAGGAACTCGAAGAAGA
>JAFGIH010000473.1 GCA_016929985.1 Thermoleophilia bacterium
ATGTCGGCCCCCAGAACGCCCGGCGCCTCGAGGATTCCCAGAGTACCCGGTTCGACCGACACCACCAGCAGCGCGCCGGCGGCGTGGGCCGCGGCGGCCAGCGGTTGCAGGTCTTCCACGATGCCCAGGTAGTTGGGCTGTTGCACCAAGACCGCGCCTGCCTCAGGGGGGATCGCCTCAACCCCGAGGACTGTAGCGCCCGACTCTGCTTCGAGGGGCTGCTCGTGCACTGTGAGGGCCGGTCCTCGGGCGTAGGTCCTGACCACTTCGGCCGCTTGGGGATGGACTCCACCCGAGATGATGATGCCGTCCCGCCGGGTGATGCGCCGGGCCATGAAGGCCGCTTCAGCAAGCGCCGAAGGCCCATCGTAGAGCGAGGCATTGGCCACTTCGAGGCCAGTGAGCTCGCACACGCAGGTCTGGAACTCGAAGATGTGCTGGAGTGTGCCTTGGCTCACCTCGGGTTGATAGGGCGTATAGGCTGTGGCGAACTCCCCGCGGGATGTGAGAGACCGCACCGCGGCCGGGACGTAATGCCGGTAGCACCCTGCTCCGAGAAAAGACCCGGCATGACCCGGGCGGTTCTGGGCGGCCAAGGCCTCCAGCCGCGCCTGGGTCTCGATCTCGCTGAGTCCCTCCGGCAGTTGCAGTCCTGTTACGCGCAAGGAGGGAGGTATGCACGAGAAGAGCTGGTCGGCATCGTCTATCTGAAGCGCTTCGAGGATCGTACGGCGCTCGTCCTCGGTATGAACGATCTGCGACATGGGCCGCCTTCCCTTGGAGTGGTCGATTTTTGACGTGGATTTCGTTCTTTTCTCACATTTCCTTCACACATGGGGCTCAGACTGGTCTGAGCGTCCAGAGTGCACGAAAAACAGTAACACACGGCGAAGGAGGTACTGATGATGGGCAAGATGTGGAGGCGGAAGTGGCTCCTGATCGGTGCGACGTTGGCGGTCTTCTTGTCAATCGGAACCGTCGCTTGGGCGGTGTCCGTGGACGAGGTGGGCACCGTGCCGGCCGGCTCGGTCGAGACGGCGGCTTCCTTGGCGCCGGCCGCCGGTGGGCCGGCCCTGGGGTCGGAAGCGTGTCCCGATGGCTGCGCTGAACTCAGGAAGAACCTGCAGGAAAAGCGGGAAGAACTCCGCAAGTTGCGCGTCAGACTCATGGAGGAACTGCGCGAGGAGATGACGGAAGCCGACAAAGCCGTCTACGACGGGTTGAAGGCGACCATCGAAGAACAGCGGGAGATACTGAAAGGGGCGCGGGAGGAGTTGAAAGAGACCATGGAGAGCCTCCGCGAACTCACAAAGAAGTATCTGGACGCCGGGACTGAGACCGACGGGTAGGGTGAGGAGAGTACACTTGGGCGGGAGCGAGCCGTATCGCTCCCGCCCGTGGCTTCGTTCCAAGGAGGATGGACCGGAGAGTGACCACCTCGGCTGAGGGTCCGCATCACAAGACCGCCGTCGTGATCGAGGACGACCCTTCGATCAGAGAACTGCTGGAGTTGTATCTGGGACGTGATGGTTACCGGGTGCACGCCACCGCGTTCGGGATGGCCGGCGTGACCCTCGTCAGAGACAGCGAGCCCGCCTTGGTGATCCTTGACCTCATGCTTCCGGACGGATCCGGGTTCGACGTGCTGAAAGCGGTGCGGGCGTTCTCTCAGTCTCCTCTCATCATCCTCACCGCACGGGATGCGGAGCAAGACAAGATCCTTGGCCTGGAACTGGGCGCCGATGATTACATGGTGAAACCGTTCAGCCCGGGCGAGCTGGTGGCCCGGGCCAGGGCGGTGCAGCGCCGCGCCGGGGCCCAGGGAGATCCCCGAGAGGCGCCGCAGGTCTTGGGCGGCATAGAGGTCTTGCCGGCGGAGCGGATCGTCCGTGTGGACGGTCTGCCGGTGGAACTCACCCCCAAGGAGTTCGAGTTGCTGCACTACCTCCTTGTCAATAGAGGTCTGGCGCTCGCGCGGGAGCGCCTGCTGGAGGAGGTGTGGGGCTACAGTTCGTTCGGCGACGCCCGCACCGTGGACGTTCACGTGGGACAACTGCGCAAGAAGCTCGGTGTTTGGGGCTGCGTGATACAGACGGTCTGGGGCCTTGGCTACAAGGCCGACCCCGGAGCCGGCCCGTGAGCACCGGCACCTCGATCCGCTGGCGTCTGGTAGCGGCCCTCGCCGGCGTGTCGCTCTTCACCCTGGTTGTCGTGGGGTCGGTGTTCTTCTTCTTCCTGGGTGACTATCTCGTCGACCGCAATAAGGGCCTGTTGCTCGATCAGGCCATCGAGGTCGCGGAGCAGGTCAAGGGAGTGGAGGAATCGCTCTCTCTCGCCCCGGTCGAGGCGCGGGTGATCACCGCTCTTCTGCGGGCCGACCTGCGTGTGCTTCCCACAGGAGCGGGGATAGCAGTCTTCAAGGGTTCTCGTCTCATCGCCAAAGCCGGTAGCCTGCCTGTCAAACAGGAAGGCTTGGACAGCATGGTCAAGGAGGCGGCGCGGGTGGGGGCTGGAGGGGCCGCCAGCGGCGTCGTGGGCTCGTTCCTGGCCGGTGCCGGAAAGAAGGCGGCCGTCCTCATGGCCGTCGCTCCCATCGCCTACTCCGACGGGGCACGAGGCATGGCCGTGGTGATCCTCCCGAGGGCCGACGCGTTCACCGCGCGAAGCGGCGTCTTTCGTGCCCTGGCTATCTCGGGCGCCATCGCCGTGGGGCTTGCTGTGTTGGCGGGACTGGGGCTGGGGGCTTGGATGGCCCGGCCGCTGCGCAGGCTCTCCGCGGCGGCCCGGCGCATGGCGGGCGGCTCGTACGAAGAGCCCGTCGCCGGTCCGTACCCGGGGGAGGTGCAGGGCTTGGCCGACAGCATGGAGACCATGCGCAGGGAGGTGAGGCGGAGCGAGGAGTCGTTGCGCGGCTTCGTGGCAACCGCCGCTCATGAGCTCCGCACGCCGCTCACATCCATTCAGGGTTTCTCGCAGGCGCTCCTCGACGGAACGGCGGCGACGCCCGAACAGCAGCAACGCTCGGCCGCGGCCATCTATCGTGAGTCGGCCCGGCTGCAGCGCCTTGTGCAGGCTCTGTTGACACTGTCGCGTTACGACTCTCGCGAATACCGGCCGAACACGACGCTGGTGGCCGTGGACGCTCTGGTGGCGGAAGAAGTGGACCGCCTTGTGCAGGTGGGTCTGGCGGAGCAGGGCCGGATCACGGTGTCGGTCGAGTCTGAAGCTCGCGTCCAGACCGACGCCGACATGCTACGCCAGGTCGTCGCGAATCTGCTGCACAACGCCGTACGGTACGGCGACTCCGATCCGGTCCTGGTGCGGATAGCCAGGAGCGACGCGAAGCTGACGCTTGAATTCGAAAACGGCGGCGAACCCCTGTCCGCGGAAGACAGGGCGCGGGTCTTCGACCGTTTCTACCGGGGCACCGCCGGCAGGACGGCCGACGGCCTTGGTCTGGGTCTCGCCTTGGTGCGGGAGATATGCGGAGTGCTCGGTGGCCACGTGGAGTTGGTCGACGGAGGCCCGCCGACGCGCTTCCGAGTGACTCTACCCCTGCTCCTGGAGCGAGCC
>JAFGIH010000474.1 GCA_016929985.1 Thermoleophilia bacterium
CTTCTGCACGTAGTCGGCCGCGCCTGCTTCCAGGCCGGTCGCGATGTCCTGTTTGTCGCTGCGCGAGGTCAGGAGTATCAGGTACGGCGGGCTGGAGAGATCGAGGGCCCGGACGCGCCGGCACACTTCGACTCCGTCAAGCTCGGGCATCATCCAGTCGAGCACCGCGATGTCGGGCGGATTATCGCCCGTCAGTGTCTTCCAAGCCTCTTCGCCACCGGAGGCCGTCACCACATCGTACCCCCACTTGGTCAGAACCTTCTGGAGGAGGATACGCGAGGCGGCGTCGTCGTCGGCGACTAGGGCTTTCACATCAAGCCGCCCTTCTCTTCTATGAGCGCCTGCAGCATGTTGTACTGGTGGTCGAGCTCCGACAGAGCGGCGGCCCTCTCCAAGTCGGTCAGGGCACCTGAAACCGCCTGCTTCTCCAGATCGGCCGCGCAGAACCGCATGGCCTCGGCTCCCACGCTCGCCGAGGCGCCTTTGAGCAGATGGGCGCGCTCGCGCATGGGGGTGAAATCAGCCAGTTCGATCGATTCGCGCAGGTTGGTCACCATCCGGGGCACGTCCTGCTGATACTGGGCGGCGATCTCGGCTGCCGACTCGCGGTCGCCCTCCAGCAGGTTGAGAAGCACTTTCTCGTCGAACACCGGCGGAGGCGGAGTGTCGGTGACCGCCATGGCCGTCGGATTGGGCTCTGACTCCGGCCCCGCGGGCGGGGTGGACATCCAGCGTGAGATGACCTCTTGCAGTTCGGCCGCCTTGATGGGCTTGGCGAGGTAGTCGTCCATGCCGTTCTCCAGGCACCGCTCCCTGTCTCCGGCCATGGCGTGGGCCGTCAGGGCCACGATGATCACCTTCGGGTTTTGCGACCCCGACTTGGCGTCGCGGATCTGGCGGGTGGCCTCCATGCCGTCCATGACAGGCATCTGCACGTCCATCAGAACGAGGTCGTAGCGCTTCTCGCGGGCGGCCTGCAGCGCCTGCGCACCGTCGTTGGCCACGTCGGCGGCGAAACCGAGTTTCTCGAGGGCCTTGAGAGCCACCTTCTGGTTGACCAGGTTGTCCTCGGCCAGCAGGATGCGGGACCGCCTGCGCGCCCGCTCGGCCAGCGTATGACGGGTGATGATGCGGCTGGGAGCGACAGGCTTGGGCTCGTCGGGCTTGCCGGCCGGGCCCACCACCGCCGCCAGGCAGTCGTAGAAATGAGACTGCCGCACCGGCTTGACCAGGTAGGCCGAGAAACCGGCCTTCTCCATACGCGCCGCGTCGCCGCGCGCGCCGACCGACGTCATCATGACGAGGCCTGTCTTGGCCAACTCCGGGTCGGCTTTGATCTCTATGGCCAGTTCTTCGCCGTCGATCTCGGGCATGCACATGTCGAGCACGGCGACCTTGTACGGATCGCCTTCGGCCAAAGCTTCGCGCAGGGCCACCAGGGCCTCCTTGGCCCCGGACACCTCTCTGTGCCGGCAGCCCCAGGAGTCGAGCATGCCGGCCATGACCTTGCGGTTGGTCTCGCTGTCGTCCACGCCGAGCACCCTGACTCCCGCCACTGTGCCCAGCTCGAGGCGGTCGAGATCGGCCCGGAGATTCTGGCCTTTGGTGAGCGGCAGAGTGAACCAGAACGTGGAACCCGCTCCCACGGTGCTCTCCGCGTCCATCTTCCCGCCCATGCCCTCCACGAGGCCCTTGGCGATGGAGAGTCCGAGCCCCGTACCGCCGTGCCGTCTGGTGGTGGAGACGTCGGCCTGTACGAAAGGACTGAAGAGCTGGTCCAGCAACGGAGCGGCGATGCCGACGCCGGTGTCGCTGACCACGAAGCGCAGCACCGCGCCCTGGTCGTTCTCGGATTCGAGGATGACGTGAACGTCGACTTCGCCCTCTTCGGTGAACTTGATGGCGTTGCCGACCAGGTTCGTCAGCACCTGGCGCAGCCGGCCCGGGTCGCCCTTCAGGGACGACGGCACGTCGGGCTCCACCAGCATGGCCAGTTCGAGCCCCTTCTCGTGGGCCCTGATGGCAAGCAGGGCCATCATGTCTTCGAGGGTCAGGCGCAGGTCGAAATCGATGTTCTCGAAGTCGAGCTTCTTCGCCTCTACCTTCGAGAAGTCGAGGATGTCGCCGATGACGGTCAGCAGCGCCTCGGCGCTCGACTGCACCGTCTCGGCAAAGTCGCGCTGCTCGGCGTCGAGCTCGGTGTCGAGCAGGAGATCGATCATGCCGATGACGCCGTTCATGGGGGTGCGGATCTCGTGGCTCATATTCGCCAGGAACGCGCTCTTGGCCTCGTTGGCCGCCTGCGCCTCCACCGCCAGCTGGTTGGTGCGCTTGATGGAGTGCTCGAGTTCCCGGTTGGCGGCTTCGGCTTTGTCCTTGGCCATGCGGAGTTCGGACTCGGCCCTCTTGCGCTCGGTGATGTCGCGCGCAAAGACGAAGTTGTACTCCTTGCCGGCATGCTCGATGTAGTTGGCGCTGACCTCCACCGGGACGTCCCGTCCGTCCTTGGTACGGTGCACGGCTTCGTGCACGTGCGCCCCTCGGAGCTTGACGTACTCCCAAGCCCTGCTGTAAGGCCGCTCGGCCGTGGGATCGATATCGTAGATCGTCATGCCGA
>JAFGIH010000475.1 GCA_016929985.1 Thermoleophilia bacterium
GAGAGCGTAGTCCCCGGGGCGCTCGGAGACTGGCACGCCGGCGAGTACTCGTCGCTCCCCTGGGGGGCTTTCGACCCGATCCACGCTCCCAACGCTGCTGTGGCCGAACTCAACGGCCTGCTTGCGGGATTGTCCCTGGGCACTCTTGACCCTTGGGGCGCAATGACCCGCGAAGAGGCGGCACAGTTGCTCGACAACGTGCGGGTCTTCGTGGACGCCGCGACCCCCATCGTCGGCAGGGGCACTGCGTCCGACGCTGCCCTGGTGGCGGCCATCCGCACCGGGTGGCCCGATATCGATGACGACGTATTCCTGCCTGCGGCACTACCGGACGGGTGGCGGTTCCAGTCCCGGAGTGACTTCCTCTCACAGCCCGTTGATGAGGAGTACGAGTATGAGAACCCTGGCTTCTGGTATGTGCCGATGGGTTGGCCGCCCAGCATCTGTGGGTACGCGGTCGTGTACACGAAGGGTCAGGACACGATCAGTGTGTCGTCTGGATACTGGCCCGCCTCAGGGGGTTCCAGATACCTCCACAGCCTCGCAGAGAATGCACCTGCGGTGGACATCTTCCTGGAAGGCGACCAGTGGTTGTCGTTTACCTACCCTGACAGCGAGACGGGTCTACCCGCGTTCCAGGTGCTCCTCGTGGACAGCAGCACAGAGAACTGGTACGTGGAGATCGACTACCCCTCCGAGAGCACCAGGGCGGCGGCCGAGGCGATCGCTAGGTCCATCGCGAGGGTGCCGTCCAGCTGATGCTTCGCGGGCGGCCGTGTGGACGATTGGCCGTGGGGTCGAAGGCGCGCTTCCCGGGGTTGTTGGTCGGCCTCTGACAGTCCGTGGCTTACGAGATACGGATAGCACCCGCCGGGTCCGGCGAACTCAGGTCTCTAGACAGCAGCTGCCGCGGCCCTGGCGTCGTCGAGACTCTGGAACATCCGGAAGCTTTCGCCGGGGGCAAGGCCTGCGAGGTCGAAAAGGCGTAGCACCATGTGGGAACAGGAGATCACGCCCACCCAGCCTCCGGGTTCCACCTCTCGAACCAAGCAAAGGATCACGCCGAGGGCGCCGCTGTCTAGGTAGGAACAGAGTTCGAGATTCAGAAGGATGTGAGTGCCGCCGGAACTCATGGCTCGCTGAGCCGCCTGCGCAAGCTCCGGGCCGACCGACTGGTCAGCCTCTCCTACGATTGTAAGCAAAGGCACGCCATTCAGTGAGGTTCCAATGATGTCCATCTATCAGTTCCGTGATGTCCTAACATGCTGGGCGGACCACTTCAGTAGATACCCACCGGCCCGACATCACACTCCTGGCGTCAAAGGACCGGAACCTCGACCTTCTTGTCACGATCCAGCCAGCGCACGAGGGCAGGCACAACGGTGACTGTGACGATGAGCGCGAACACCACGTCTATCACGATCACGATCCCGAAATCGTGCAAGGCGGGGAAGGACGAGGCGATGAGCGCCCCGAAGCCGGCTGCGACCGTGAGCGCGGAGGCGGCTATGGCCCGGCCGACTTTCGTCACCGCTTCCTCCATGGCTAGGTCGTGAGGGATCCCTTTACCCCGCTCCTCCCAGTATCGGCTGAGAAGCAGGACGGTGAACTCCGTGCCGATAGCGATGACCAGAGCGCCGAGCACGGCAGTGAGGGGGCTGAGGTCTATCCCGGTCACCCACATGAGTGCGGAGGACCAGCCGGTCACAAGGGCGATGGGGATGACGGCGATGAGAGCGCGGCGCCAGTTCCGGTAGATGAGGAGCAACCCCAGCAGTACCACCGCTATGCCCACCCACGTCATGAGTCCCCGGTTCTGCGTGAATGCCTCGACCGTCCGGGCGGTCAAGGTGATGTTGCCCGCGGGCGCGAGGGTCACCCCTGCAGGTGGGGCCGCTTCAGAGAGGAGAGAATCGATCAAGACGTTCATCCGCGACATCTCCATCTCACCCATGCTGAAACTGACCGATGCTTGGGTCTTGTCGGCGCTCACCAGGCTATCCCGGATCGCGGCTGGGAGCTGATCAAGAGCCGAAGCCACTGCCTCAGCGGACGGCACTGCGCCGCCCGGCTGGAGACGGAGGGCGGTGGTCAGACTATCCACGCGCACGATGTCCGGATGGGAGGCCAGGGCATCGGCCTGAAAGCGGGCCAACCAGTCTAGAAAACTGGGGGAGGTGACATCGGGAGCCTGGATTAGGAAGGGAAGTTCGACTGTGCCGCCAACAACGGCTCGCGCCTCGTTCAGGGCCACGACGCCGGGGGTGTTGGTGGGGATGAGCTTCTCGATATCGGTCTGCACGTTGAGATCCCGGTCGGCCGCGAATCCGAAGGCGGCGAGTATCACCGCGACCGCGACCACCCAGACGGCATGGCGCCGCGACCAGCGGGCGACTGCGGGCAGGGCTTTCCCCAAGCAGAGCCAGTCCCGGTCGAGCAGCCTGCGGCCATGCCCCCCGGGCGATTCGGCGGGCGCCAGCCGGGGCCGCCTGTCGAAGCGATAGAGAAACGCGTTGAGAACGAAGAGGGACACCGCATAGAGCACCGCGGCGCCGATCGCCAGCAGGACCCCGAAATCAGTCACTGCCGGAACGGCCGAGATGAGCAAGGTCATGAAACCCAAGATCATGACGGCGACCGCTACACCCACGGTCGGGGCGATGTGAGAGATGGCGCTCATGAGGGCTTCGGCAGGTCCCTC
>JAFGIH010000476.1 GCA_016929985.1 Thermoleophilia bacterium
CCAGATTCTGGCAGGTCAAAACGCCATATGCAGGGCTTTTTCCTTGAGGTGTGGGCTAGGGAGGCAATTAGCTGCGGAACGCCGGTCATAGGCGCTGAGGCGTAGCTTGGTGGAGATCTCTAGGATCCGTCCGGCAGATGGCTCTCGGTCGAGCAGGCGCACGAGGGCGGCGCCGGATTCGAGTCCGGCGACAGCAGCCTCGAGAGACATGGCCCGCCGTTTCACCAGCTGGGAGAACACGCTCGCAAGCTCGTAGAACAGTAGCCGCGGCGCCCGCCAGTCGCGGTCCGTCGCCCACAGCGCCCTGGCCTGCGCGGTCCGCTCGTTCTGGGTGAGCAGATAGACGACGATGTTCGCATCGACCACGAGCATCGCGCCGAGGTCCTACTCGCGTCCCTTGGAGATGGCCCGCTCCAGCCAGTCCTCGGTCAGAGGGAAGGCCAGTTCGATGGGGGGCGGCAACTCCGGCACGCGTTCAGCCAGGGCCGCCTCGAGCAATGCGATGACCTCCTTGCTCAGCGAGCGATGGTCGCGCACGGCGGCTTGCCGCAGACGCTCGTGAAGATCCGGGGGGATGTCCTTGATCAGTATCGACGCCATGCTCACAGTGTATACCATTTCATTACCATTCTGGTGTCAAATCACAGTGCGACGAGAGTACCGCGGCCGAAGGCGAGGCAGGCTCAGACCTTGGTCCTATGATGGCGCGCGTTCCCAGTGACATCCTGGAGGGCTGACCGCACGGGCGGCGAAGTCCAACCGCGAGGATGGACGGAGCGGCGCTCAGAAGGAGGAAGAAGGAGCCCATGGCCTACGACGAAGAACTCGACGCCCGCGTGGAGGAGTTGGCGACCGCGTGGGGCGCCTCCCGCAAGAAGATGTTCGGGGGCACTGGCTACCTGCTGAACGGCAACATGATGGCGGGAGTGCACGGAGACGACCTGATTCTTCGCCTGAACAAGGACGACGGTGCCGCGGCCCTGAAGCTGCCGGGCGTGCGACCCTTCGATATCAGCAACAACCCTCTGTCCGGTTGGGTGCTCGTCGGCCCGGACAATCTGCAAGGCGCTGCGCTCGAAGACTGGCTCGAGCAGGCCCGCGACTTCGTGTCGACGCTGCCGGAGAAGTGAGGCGCCTCGCACGTCGGGGCGAACTGCCGCTGGCACCGGCGCTCGGGGCGCCCCGTCCCGGGCTCGGCTCAGCCCTCGTCCATCTCGGCCAGATGTCTGATCTGGCACAGCGAGTGGTTCCAGATGACGTCGTGGGCGAACTTCGGGAAGAGCCTCCGGCCGATGGCCCAGCCTGTTCCTTTCAGGCCGCACCCTTTGGGGAAGTCGAAGCCCACATAGATGGTGAGGAGACTGACGCCCGGCCGTAGCTCGTCCAGCACGAAGGCGAGCATACCGCCCTCGCCCATCCCCTCCACGATGCGGTAGAGCAGGTAGCGCTCGGGGTCTATCTTCTCCAGTCCGATGCAGAAGTAGAGCCGCAGCATCTTGACGTCGTAGCGGATGACCGTGCCCAGCTCGTTCGGCGCGCCCGTCACCCGGTGGATCTTCACCCAACGGGGCCACAGGTACTTCCTATCGGGATCGCCGAAGGCGCCGAGCTGTCTGAGAACGGCGTCCTTTCCGGCCCGGATGCGGATGGTGAACATGCTCTCCATGTCCGGCGCTTGGGCCGGCGGCTCCATGCCTTGAACGGCGAAGAGCGCCTTGCGCGTCTCCTCCACGCGCTCCACCGGGACCCCCGTTCCGTAGCGAGGTATCCCCGTCCAATCGAGCCCGAACAGCCACTCGGTGGCTATGTCTCTGAAGGTCAGGATCAGGCCTCCGGTCAGGATGCTCCAGATGGAGGCGGGGTGGAGCATCCCCGCCAGTACGTGCCGGTAGCCGTCGTCGCCGCTGGCCGCACCCCACAGCAGTGGAGCCAGCCGGTGCGTCTCGTGCGGCGTCTTCATGCGTTCGGTGATGATCGCTCGGTACAGCACCCGGCTGAGGCCGGGGTTCGCGAGCACCCAATGGCTCAACCGGAACACGACGCGGCCGTAGCGGTTGTCGACGTCGAGCCGGCGCACCACCGGCCCATACCGCCGCGCCAAGCTTCGTTTGTCGATACCTTCGTCGAGTACGCATTCCGCCAGCGCCGACGAGGTGGTGAAGGCGGAGTACAGGCCGTCCTTGTAGAGCCGGGCCACTGCCAGGTCGCCGGTCAGCGCCACCCGGTCGCCGAAGGGGTTTCTGGCTGCGCCGACGGTCATATTGGGGTTGCAGCAGCAGCGGGCGATGAGCTGGGCCCTGTGGGGGATGAGCCGCCGGATGTTGGGCAGTTGCAGGAAGCGTTCCACCAGATGAAGGGAAGAGGAGGCCTCGGCCCGGTCGACGCTCTTGCCCAGGAGCACGGTGGTCATCCAGCCCTTCTTGGGCACCACCGACGCCATCTCGATGTGGAGGTCTTTCGAGCCGTACTGCATGAAGTGCATCTCGCCTTCGATCATCCTCATGCGTTCCTCGTCGCCCCTCATCTCGGCGATGACGGCCTTGCGTACCTTGGGCGCCCTGAGCCGGGGGATCATCCGCCCGAGCGCGGAGAGCACCGGGTCGTCCCGCAGGTCTATCCCCGGCGAGCGGTTCACGCCGCTGGCGAAGACTGCGAAGTCGGCCGTGATGGCCTGTTCGAGAGCCGCGTCGTCGGGGGCGAGGGGGGCGTCTTCGGAACTGGCTGTGCTGTCGCCGCCGGCGCCCGTCGTGTAGTTGACGACGGGCCTGCCGTCGGGCGAATACCGCACGTTGTTCACGTCGGCCGTGATCACCTGCGCTCCCTCGTCTACCGCTAGATGGAGCAGGAAGATGTCGCAATTCAGATACCTGTCGGTGCGTTGTTGGGGCCGTGACCCACGGAACACCGAGAGCAGCTCGCGTCCCTCGGGAACCGGCAGGAGGATGCTCTTCCAGTCGCCGTGCACGACGATCTCGGTAGGCCGGCTCTCGATGATCTCGTCGGGTATGGCGATGGCCTCGGCGCGCAGCCCGTCGACGAGCCGGGGCGACACACCGCCGGCGCAGTAGTTGCAGCCCTCCCATGACGAGAAGGCCACCGGGCTGTAGAAGCAGATCTCGGTCTTTTTCTCGAGGATGGTCACGTTCACGGCTCTGCCGGCCCGCCGGGCTGCGCGCAATAGCCTGATGGCGAAGAACGAGCCCGCCGGTCCGCCCCCGACGACGACCACCGTGGCGTCATCGGGCAGGGGGAGCGAGCCGTCTCGTCCAGGTGAGCTCATGACCCATCCTCTGGGAGTTTGCGCACA
>JAFGIH010000477.1 GCA_016929985.1 Thermoleophilia bacterium
ATGCAGGGCGGTCCTCATCAGGCGAACATCGCCGCCATCGCCGTGGGTCTCAAGCATCTGGCTACGCGCGAGTACAAGGACTACATCCAACGAGTGCTGGCGAACGCCCGCCTGCTGGCCGCGGAGCTCCAGACGTTGGGATTCAAGATCGCCACCGGCGGCACCGACAACCACCTGCTGCTGCTCGATCTCTCCCCGCAGGGCATCGATGGCGATCGCGCCTCCATCATCCTCGAGGAAGCGAACATCATCGTCAACAAGAACCGGGTCCCGGGCGACAAGGGAACGGCCGCCAAACCCTTCGGCATCCGGCTGGGAAGCCCAGCCATGACCACCCGGGGGATGGGGCTGGATGAGACCCGCTCGATCGCCCGGTGGATCACGGAGGTCATCCTCCACCCCGAAGACGAGGCGCTCCGCACGCGGGTCAAGGCCGAAGTCATCGAGCTCTGCCGGAGGTTCCCGATCTACCGGTCGACCTTCTAGCACCACTAGAATCATGGGCAGGAACGCATCACTCGGCGGGGCGATCACAGGGCTCAAGTTGCTGGGGCTGCTCGTCGCACTCGCGGGAATCCCAACGGCTGGTTGTTCTTCCGGCGACCTGCCAAGTATCAGCTCCGCGACAGTTGCATCGTCGACCACAACGGTCTCAATCCACACGACGACGACCGAGGCAACCGTCACCAGTGACGACGCCACCACCTCCACCGGGGACATCAGCGCTGATGTCGTGCTCTTCCCCATCCGGGTCGACGGCAAATGGGGCTACATCGACCGCGCAGGGGACGTGGTGGTGGAGCCGCAGTTCGACGAGGCCTACCCGTTCTCCGAAGGTCTTGGCCGCATCGGCATCGACCAAGAGACCGTCGGCAAGTTCGGCTTCGTCGACGCGACCGGAACGATCGTTATCGAGCCGCAGTTTTCGTGGGCTTCAGACTTCTCTGAGGGTCTTGCCAAGGCGCGAGCGACCGCCGGTGGCAAGGATGGGTACATTGACAGGACCGGAGCGTGGGCGATCGAGCCGCAGTTCACCAACAGCGCCGACTTCCACGACGGCCTGGCCCCGGTGCAGATCGAGTTCGACGGCCTCTTCGGCTGCATCGACCCTACGGGGGCCTTCGTGATCCGGCCCCAGTTCCGGGACATGGCCTTCTTCTCGGAAGGCTTGGCTCCCATACCCGTCCAGCAGCAGCCCGGCGAAAGACCCAACTGGGGATGCATCGATAAGACGGGGACATTTGTCATCGAGCCGCAGTTCTATGACGCCGCGAGGTTCTCCGAGGGGTTGGCGGGGGTGACGCTGGCCGGCCGAGACGGCGACGAATACGGCTTCATCGATAGGACCGGAGAGTTAGTTTTCCAGGTCTATCTGCCCGCGGTCGAGCCGGTCTCTGCTTCGGACTATTCATTCCACGAAGGCCTGGCCGCCTGGGTGGGCGACGACGGCCGCTGGGGCTTCATGGACAGCACCGGCACGTTCGTGATCGCTCCGGAGTTCGATGAGGTGACTCCCTTCTCCGAAGGCTTGGCCGCAGTCTGCGTCAGGATCAACACGAGTACCTGGGGCTACATCGACAAGACAGGGGCGTGGGTGATCGAGCCGCGGTTCAGATACGCGGAGCCCTTCTCGCATGGCCTTGCCCGAGTCCTCTTGGGCACGCAGCAGGCCTACGTCGACCCCGGCGGCAAGGTGATGTGGCAAGCACCCTGAGGGTCAGGGTTGACCAACGTCCTTCGCGCGTGCCGAGAGCCCGGGGAATCGACTCCGGGCTCTCGGCAAGCGTTCATCTCATCGCAGCTGTGGTCTAGCTACTCATATTTCCTCGATGACGGCCCGGGTCTTCCGTTCGATCAGCTGTGCCGTCTCGGTATCTCCGAGCGACGCCTCGACGTCCGCGATCAACTCGTTGAGGATGCCTACCGCTGCCGCTTCGTCGTCTTCGGCCAGCGCGGCCTCGGCAGCATCGACGTAGGCAAGCAGGCGGGCGGCGAGTGTCTCGTCGATGCCTCCGGCAACAGCCAGGGCCTCAAGGAATGCACGCAGGCCAGGCAGGTCGGGAACGTACTCGTCGATTCCTATATCGACCGCACGTGTGCCGTCCCCGTCGCCGTCGACCAGACGCTTGTCCCCGTAGAAGTCGGTGGCTGGCAGCACCGGGTCGGACCAGTAGCCCCGAGTGAAGTCGTAGCCGGCGTCGACGCAAGGCGAGCAGTATGGCAGGCGGAAGTCGCCGCCGGCCGGATCCACCAAGAGAGGATCGACATCGTAGAGGTTGCCGGACTCCTCGTAGTATCCATCAATGTCAACGTGATCGATCTCCTCTTGTGTCCACCCAAGCCAACGATGGATATTCTTGTAGAAGAGGCAATTGGTGAGCGTCGTCCCCGGGGGACGTAGTGCCCAGGATTTGATGGCGCCGCCGCTCGCGGAAACCGCGTTTTCGCTGAAGATGCAGTTGGTGATGGTGGACCCAACGCGGTAGTCATAGATGGCGCCGCCGCACCTGGTATACGGCCTGAGGTCGTACGGAGGGTTGAAATGCGCCCGCCAGCCGTTCTTGTAGAAGGTGCAGTTGAGGATGGTCGCATTAGCTAGGTTGAGGATAGCGCCGCCGCCGCCGTCGCCGTAGGTGGTGTAGTTGCCGGTGAAGATGCAGTTGGTGATGGTCGGCATGCATATGAAGTTGAGGATGGCGCCGCCGTTACCGGCTGAGTTACCCGCGAAGGTGCAGCGATCAACGGTTGCGTCGCAGCCCTCGTTGTTCATGCCGCCGCCCCCGTTCGTCCCGCCCGCAACCTCGATGTACTTGGCGGCGGCGAAGTTACCGGTGAAGGTACAGCCGGTGATGATGTTCGACGTCTGAGAGCCGTATACGCCCTCGTTGTAATAGCCCCTGTTGAACATGCCGCCGCCGCGACCCCAGGCGTCAAGGTAGGCGATACCGGCTTGGTTATAGTTGAAGGTGCAGTCAGTGACGGTCAGCGCGCTGTTTTCGTTGTACATGCCGGCCCCGGCGGCGACTGAGGTCGGCCTCCCGATCACTCGGTTGTCGCTGAAGACGCAGTTGCTGACGGTGAACGAGCTGTTGACGTTGTACATCCCGGCGCCCTGGATATCCCTGCCGTAGTAGCTCTGCAGGTTGCCGCGGCCACTGGTCACCGTGAAGCCGTCCAGAACGGCGCCCGTCACTCCGCTGGCGTAGACCACGTGGTAGCTATTGTCCGCATCATCGCCCGCCGTCCCGATATCGCCGCTCAAGACCGTCAGGGCGGTATCCAGGTTCCGCTCCTTCAGTCGCTTCTCGTCGCCCGCAAAGCCGCCGAAGACAGCAACCCCGCTCTTCAGGCTGAAAGCGGCCGTGCGCGCATCGGCGGAGCCGTCAATGGATAGGCTGGGCTTGTAGGTGCCGGCGGCTACCCAGATCTGATCGCCGGCGACGACGACGCTCAGGGCACTCTGCAGATCGGTGAAAGCATCCTCCCAGGTGGTCCCGGTGTTCGCTCCGGTAGCGTCGTCGTTCACGTAGTAGGTGATCGGTTGGTAGGGGGCAGTGGCGTATGCCGCTGCGCTCCCGGCCAGCAATGAGATGCAGATGGCAAGGCCGATCACGAGTAGTGATTTACGCATCTTTCCTCCCTTCCTCTTAGCATATGTTGACGTTCATTCCGGATGCGGCGAGCTGAGTCCCAACTCACACTGGAAGAACCATCCCGCCCGTCACCGAGATATCGCCCTCGGTGACCGGCCAGAGGTTCATCGACCCCACGTACGAGGAGCTGCCGTAGGTGCTCCAGGCCGCGATAATGGTGCGCTGGAAGTTGCGCATGTAGCTGGCTCCCCCCCACGGGGCGAAGGTCCATGTGTCGGGGTAATACCCCATGGTTCCGTCAGGGTTCTGGTAACCCTGAGCCCCGTCCCAGGCCAGGAACAGGTAGTAGTCGCCCACAGCAGGGACTCCTTCTCCGCCAGTGGAGGCCACCACGAATCCGCAGATGCCCACCGCCGCACCGGCGTCGACCAAGTCCCCCGACGGGAAGTAGTCGATGCTGTAATGGCAGTCGACGGTCATAGTGAAGGCCTTCTCCACCTCGGTTCCATCGGGAAGGGTCTGCGAGGCGGCGAACGACATAGTGCCGGCGGCGAGGGTGTTGTAGGGATTTTCGGGGTCAAATGCGCTCCCTACGACGTTCACCTGGACCTGCCACACAGTGTCGTTGTTATCAGGCCCGGCGAAGGCTCCGGTCGTCATGGGCAGGGTTGGGGCCGGGGCGCTCAGCATGTCGATCAATCCATTGGCGGCGGCGATGATAGCGGCTGCCGCCTCAGGCGAGATGGACTTGGACGTCTGAGCCTGCACCTCGTTGATGAGGGCCTTAAGGTCGTTCATCGCCACCTTGGCGTCATTCTTGTTGCCCCTTTGCAGGGCCGCGAGGGCCGCGTTCACCTTGGCCAAGAGGCTCTCCGCGATGATCGGGGCAATGCCCCCGGGAGCCGTCGGGTCGTCCGACGCTTCCGCGATCGTCCCAGCCAAGGCGTCGAGCATCCCGGTCGGGCCCAAGACCGTCACCAGGAACGTATCGGCGCTGGTATTGCCCGCGCTGTCCGTCGCGCTGACCCAGACGGTGATTTCTCCAATGGGGAAGGTCACGCCGGAGACCGGCGCGGTCCGAGGGGTCACGGCACCGTCGACCACATCGGTAGCCGAGACGCTGAAGGTGACCGTTGCTCCGGCGGGCCCAGTCGCGCCCACGGTGATATCGGCCGGCACGGTCAGCACGGGAGAGGTGGTGTCGACGACCGAGACGGTGAAGGTGGCGGTGCCGATGTTGTTGTGGGTGTCGGTCGCCGCGACAGTCACTGTGGTCGTGCCGATGGGGAAGAGGTCACCCGAGTGCACCTCGACTTGGTCGTCGGTGCCGTAGCCGGTGTAGTAGTGGATGGAGGTTGCGGGCATGGCCCCATCGACGTTGTCGCTCGCCGAGGCGGAACCAAAGCTTGCTTCCGCTCCGGCAGCGCCGGTAGCCTCGACGGTGATATTGCTGGGTGGTGTGACCACGGGCGGCGTGGTATCGGTCCACACCGTGATGGTGAAAGTGGCCGTGCCGATGTTGCCGCTTGAGTCGGCCGCCGCTGCAGTCACCGTGGTGGTGCCGATGGGGAAGGTGTCGCCGGAGTGGACCTCGGCCTGTGAAGCGGTGCCGTAATCGGTGTAGTAGTGGATGGCGCTTGCCGGCAGGGTACCGTCTACGTCGTCAGTGGCGGAGGCCGAGGCAAAGTTGACGGCAACCCCGGCGGAGCTGGGCGCATCAGCAGTGACGTTCGCCGGAGGGGTGATGACCGGCGGGGTCGTGTCCGCCACGTAGTAGTAGGTCTTGAAGCACATGTCCCAGCCGGCGTTCCATGAGGCTGCCCCGCCCGAGTAGGGGTTCGGGGCTCCAAATAACCAGACGAAGGTGTTGCCTACCCACCTGAGTACGATGGAGTACTGGGTGCCTGCGGTGAGGGTCGGCGCCGGAGTGAAGGTGATGTCCTGCCAGCGGTTATCGCCGTTGGGGACGGTCAGCTCAGTAGCCCCGAGTATTCCCGATGAAGACCAGATCTCAGCCCGCATGAGGTAGGCGCCGCCATAGCCGCCGATATAGACGGAGATCTTGCCAAGCGGGGCGGTGTGCCCGGCAGTGAAGCTTTGGACAACCGGGATGGGCCCATTCAGCATTGCAAAGCCGCCATTGGTTTGTGTCTGCTGCTGGTCCAGCACGTCGATGGCGGCGGCGCTGCCCGTAACAGCGAAGAGCGCAAGCACAAGCGCCAGCATGAAGAGGAGCGGCCAGGTCCCCCTTCTCCTTTGCTCACTTCTCGTCTTCATTCTCTTCTCGTCCATCTCTCTCCTCCCAATCCTTTCCTTCGCTCATTCACCGGGCGTTCGGCGAGGTCCCCGCCCCAGCGAGCTGCTCCTCGATGACTTCCTTGAGTTCCTTGCAGGAGACCTCCCGCAGCTGGCGCGCCGACCACAGCCTCACCACGTTCTCGTCGGGGCTGAGACCCAACAGGAGAAGGCTGGGCCGGGTTTCGAGCAGCAATAAGACGGCCTCGGGACGGGTGGTCTCGACGTCGAAGAGGACGGCGTCCGGCGCCCACGCCTCGACGTCGGCAAGACCGGGCAGAGCCGGTGAGAGCGAGATCACCTCGAACTCGGGCCACTTCTGGAGTGTGGCACCTACGCTTCCGAGCACGAGGGAGTCGCCGTAAAGAAGGATGCGCGTCCGCCTGCTCACCATCGCCGCCTTGAGTTTGTTTCCTCCACATCAAGGATGCGGGTGGAGGCCGGTGCTCACAATGTCTCGGGGGACAGAGCAGGGACAGTCGAGGGACAGTCGGTCGGACCGGTGGCACTGTCCCTCGGGACAGTGCCACCGGTCCGAAGAAGCGCGGCGCTAGGATTCTCCGTCGGAGGCCGTGCGACCCACGTAGGCCAGCACTTGTGCCCGATTCTGCAGATGCAGCTTCCGCATTATCTCGGCCATGTGGTACTTGACCGTCCGCGGGCTCAGGCAGATATGGGCTCCCACCTCTTTGTAAGAGAGCCCCTGGGCCACCAAGGCAAGGACGTCGTTCTGACGTTGGCTGAGCGGCTCCTGGTCGCAGGGTCGAGCCATCGCGGGTACATCGGGCGGAGACGTCGTGGGGCGGGCGAACTCGGCCAGCAGTTTGGCCGCCAGGCCGGGGGCGAAGGGAGGAATGTCCAACTCGACGTCGTGCAGGGCCTCGACCAGAGTGTCGGCGTCCATGCTCTTCAGCAGGTAGCCACACGCTCCCGCCTTCACGGCTTCGAACAGGTCTTCGTCCTCGGTGGAAGTCGTCAGGATCACGATCTTGCTTTCCTGCATACCGGCCTTGATCACACGAGTGGCGGTGAGTCCATCGCACACCGGCATGCGGATGTCCATGAGAATCACATCGGGTCTCAGCGCCTGGGCCTGCATCGCCGCCTCTTGCCCGTCGCGTGCCACTCCGGCCACCTCTATGCCGTGTTCCTCCAACAGATTCTGCAGTCCCTCCAGAAGCAGAGCATGGTCATCTACCAGAAGTACTCTCACCGCCATCCCTTTCTTTGTGACCCAAGGGGACCTCGAGTATCACGCGGGTCCCTGCGCCCGGCCGGGAATCGATGTGCACGTGTCCACCGACCTGCGCCATCCGCTCGCGCATGAAAGCGAGCCCGAAGTGCCCGTCCCGACTGCTCTCGAATCGGGCCGGGTCGAAACCGGAGCCGTCGTCCGCCACCGTGATCCTGGCCTTGGAGCCCTCACATTCGATGCTGATACGGACCGCCGAGGCGCCTCCATGTCTGCGCGCGTTCGCAAGCGCCTCCTGCACCACTCTGAGAACCTGCACCCCGGCGTTCGTCCGAAACGTGTCGTCGTCCACGGATTCACCGACCGAGAGCTCCGTCTCGATTCCGTGGTCTGTGTGAAGATCTCGTAGATATCTATCGAGCGCGGGAATGAAGGACCACTGCTCAGAGGAGACCGCCTTGAGGTCGGTGATGGATTCGCGCACGTCCGCGTGGGCATCCTGAGCCACTTCCACCAGGCGGGCGAGCAGGGCATCGGCTTTCTCGGAGTCGCCGGCGCGCAGCCGGTGTCGCACGGTCTGGGCCTGCATGCTCAGGTACCCGAACACCTGACCTATACCGTCGTGGAGTTCCCGCGCCAGACGCTCGCGTTCCTGCAAGGTGCCCACCACCCGTTCCTGTTCCAACAGGCGCGCTTGGGTCGCCTTCTGTTCGGTCACGTCGTGGAGCAGGAGCATCTGTCCGAGGCCACGGCCCTGCCGGTCTTTCAGCGGCGTCGCCTCCAGGACGTAGTCCCTCTCCCGAGGTGATTCTCCGAGACTCAACTCAGACGTCACCGAAGCTTTCTCAGTCGCTGTGGACCAGGGAGGGCTCCCTTCAGGCAGGAGGTCGCTTGCCATGCGCCCTCGCAAACGTGAGATCGGCGCCGCCAAGGTCCTCTGCGCCGCGGCGTTGGCGTCGACGATGCGTCCCTGGAGATCGAGCACGAGCATGCTCTGGAGCATCTGGTCGATGGCAGCCGCCCGAGCTATCGGCACGGGATCGAAGACATGAAAACCGAAGAGCGCTACGGCGTATACCCCGAACAAGAAGAGCAAGACGAAGGGTCCATAGCCCCAGTGGCTTGGCAGGCCCATGCGAAGTCCGATCTCGAACACGAACCGCGCCCCCAACTGGGCAACGAGCATCAAGATCGCCGGCCAACGATACCGTGGGAACTTGAGAGCCAACCACGCGAGCAGCCCCACGTTGAACACGGCCACAAGATAGCTATAGGCGAGCGCAACCGCGTTCACCGGCCCGCGGATGGGCATGATGCCGGCATCGTGTTGGGTGACTCCGGTCCACACGAGGTGGTGGAGCCCGTCGGTCACTATGAACGCGGCGAACACGAGCGGGGGGATCGCCAGCAGCATGACGGTGCGCCGTGTCACCCATCTTCCCAAACCGGAGTATTGCAGCAGAAAACAGGCGGCCGAGGTGACGACGGGTAGTTGCCAGATGGTGACGAACCGTAGCCACAGCGTCTTGGTGTCGGGATCGACGGCCGCCGTCTGCATCGCGTCGCCGATGGACCACAGTGCCGCGAACACACAGCCGAAGAAGAAGGGCAAAGCACCGGCTATCCGCCGATGGCGCCAGCCGTACCACCCCAGCGCCGCGATGAGGACGGTCGAACCGAACGCGGGCCACAGATAGCCGCTGTATGTGTAAGACCCCATGCTCACCACCGCCGCCGAGCGGGGTAGAGTCGCTCGTGCCTGGATCAACGCGGGTTTGCACCCATTCTACAGCGATTTGAGACGCGAAGATCCGGCCTTCGGGAACGGGCCCCGACGGGCCACTGAGTTCCCGGCGGCATGTTCGCAACGGGGTCTCAAGTGTTCTTTTGCCGCTCACGGGGTAACCAGAGCTCACAGCCTGAAGAGCGGGGGAGCGATGAGAACAAAGACGCTGCTCGCATCGTCGGTTCTTGCCGTGTTTGTGACGCTGGCCACGGGAGCGATCGTCTTTGGCTGTGGTGACGGCGGGTCCCCATCCACCAGCGGTCCGACGGCTTCCCAGCCCGCTGGAGAAGTGGAAGCTACCGAGTTCCAGGGCGTGAAACTGACTCCCGTCGATGATCAAGGCAATAACGCGCTGAAGGGCACTCAGATCATCGACAGGGATTCGTACGTCCTGACGGTGGATGGTCTGGTAGAGAAGCCGCTTTCACTGTCATATGCGGATCTACAGTCATATGATCAAGAATCCTGGTTGATGGATCTCAACTGCGTTGAAGGGTGGAGTTTCACCGCCAAATGGACCGGCCCGTCGCTCAGTGCGATCCTTGCTGATGCGCGGGTAAGACCCGAGGCGATCATAGCCATCTTCTATAGTGCGGATGTTCCTACTGGATACACTTCACTAGACCTAGACTACATTCTTGAGAACAACATCCTGCTCGCGCTGAAGATAAACGACCTCACCCTGCCACCCGAGAGGGGCTTCCCGCTGCAGGTGGTGGCCAAGAGCAAATTCGGCTACAAATGGGCCAAGTGGGTCACCCGCATAGAGCTCTCGTCGGATGCCGACTTCCGCGGATACTGGGAGCGCGCGGGATACAACAACAACGCCGATGACACAGGCCCGGCGTTCGAGTAGCCGCCAGTGTCCGGCACCTACAGCATCAGTCCCATCGCCATCGGTCTGTTGGTGATCTACGCCGCGAGCTTCGCTCTCTACAAGACCAAGCGCATCAGGGTCACCACCCATCGCAAGATCTGGAACGTCCTCCTGTTGGGGTCGTTCTTGATCGTGGCCGCTTTCGGGCTCACGATGGCGATCAGGCGAGAGTACGCGCTGCTCTTCAGGGTCCCCTTCAACCTGATCTTCTGGCACGTGGAAGCAGGGGTGGTCATGACGGTGGTCTCGATCTTCCACCTCAGCTGGCACTTCGCCTACTACAGGGATCTCTTCAAGCGCGCCCGCGCCAAGGAGATGGCGGCGCTGGAGGCCGAATGCGGCCGGGAGGCCGAACACGTCGACTAGTCCGCGGGTCTCGGAACCCATCCTCGGCTAGTATTGCCTTCGCACCGGGAAGGATTTCCCGAGGAACGGACACTACCTCTACGTGAGCACCTATTCAGACCGCAGACTATGGGAACGAGCCCTCGGGGGGCAGGCGACCGCGTTCGGCGAGCTCTTCGAACGGCACGCCACCTCGGTGTGCAACTACCTCTTCCGGCGTTGCGGCAACTGGGCGACTGCCCAGGATCTCACGTCCATCGTCTTCCTGGAGTTGTGGCGCAAGCGGAGTGACATCTCGCTGGAGCGCGAATCTGCCCTCCCGTTGCTCCTCGGCGTCGCCACCAACGTGCTGCGCAATCGCAGGCGCACGGAACGCAGGCACCGGGCGGCGCTCGAGCGCATGCCCGTCCCCTCGGAGTCGTGGAGCCCGCACGAGGACGTGGTGGAGAAGCTGGCCGAAGAGGAGAGGATGCAGGAATTGCTCGGTATCGTTGGCCGTCTTCCCAAGCGAGAGCAGGATCTCGTGGTCCTCTGTGTCTGGATGGAGCTCACCTATGAAGAAGCCGCGGATGCGCTGTGTCTACCGGTAGGCACGGTCGCATC
>JAFGIH010000478.1 GCA_016929985.1 Thermoleophilia bacterium
GGCTCGCGTCGGCGAATCGCTTACCGGCCACCTGATCATGTGGGAAGCCCAATGGACCCGCGTTCGGCGCCGTGAGAAGCGAAACAGCTCGACCTACCACACAGCGGTAGTCATACCTTCTTCGGCAAACCCGCCCGCACGACGCGACCCCGTCGTCTTGAGGCCGCTGGAGCCGGGAAGCGATCTTGCAGTGGTGGTTGCCACTTGGGAGCTGACGGCCCTGGAACAGGCCGCTTTGGAGTCCCTAGGTGGCCCTGCGGCAGGGTTCCCGGGGCAGTAAGGGAAGCGGTGATGTCCCTCGTCCAGCGCTACTCGCTCGTGACAGAAGCAACGCAGCCGACGTCATCCACACACAGGAAGGAGGTTCCCATGGGAACGCAGACAGCAGTGAGGGTCATCGATGAGGTGTGCCGGCAGCTCGCCCGCTGCCTCGACAGAATCTCGGCCAATCCAACCCAGGCAGAGATGATGAAGATCGGGCTGGTCACCTTCAACAACACCGCACGTGTCCACATCCCGCTCTCCTCACTCGAGGATCTCCGGAAGACCTTTGGGGCAATTGAGCCCGCGGGCGACACCACTTCGTTCCGGAGCTGGCTGGAACTCCTGGAACGCCTGATCCCCCACGACATGGAGGAGATGAAGAGGAACGGATGGCAGGGGCGGCGACCTCTGGTGATCCTGCTGACCGACGGTCGGGCGATGGACGACCCGGGGCTTTGGCTGCCCGTCCTTGATCGGCTCACCGACCCCGCGAATCCTCTCCGGCCCAATATCTACCCCATCGGGTTCGGGCAAGCCAACCTGGACAACCTGAAGCTGGTGGCCCGGCCCACGGGAAGCTTCCGGGCGGCTCTCGCCGACCGCGGGATGGATCCCTACTTCCTGGCCACCCGGGAGGTCGACATCCTGCAGCAGTTGGATCAGGTCGGGGATGTGGCGTTCGCCAGCATGGTGGCGGCAGAGACAGCCGGCCAGATGGATCCCAACGGGGAGATCGTGGCCGACGGCGGGGGTGATCAGTATCCCTTCCATCCGGTCTACTTCGTGGTTGACGACTCGCTCTCGATGAGGGCGCTTCTCCCGTGAAATTCCACCCCTCGCCCCCCTGGCGGCGGGCGGTACTGCTCATGGCGGTACTGGCGGTCGGAGGCTGCGCCTCACAAGCAGGCGCAGCCTCCGCCGACGGCTGCCCCGGGCTCCCCACCGGGGCAGCCGACGCCACCGCTCTGGCGGGTGCGCTACAGGTCGATGGATATGGGGTCGGAGGCCTTCTCACCGAGGCAGTAGCGGCCGATCTCAGCCCTCTCGTCGCCTTCCTGGAGACGCACGCCGGCCTAGACCACACCTCGGTCTGCCTCACGGTCGACAACACCACTGGCGAGGTGGCCGTGGGCCGTGGGGAGGTCAGCGGGACGGCCTACGGTGAACACCGGGCCGTGGTCCTCACCATTCGCCCCAACGCGCTACTGCCTCTGGATGACCAGGCGGCGGGCGTAGCCGACCGAGTGTCCTCGATGGCACGACGCGGACTGATCCACGTCGCGCTGTGGCAGGCGTCGGGAGGGTGGCTGCCCGGTGACCTCCCTGCCAACTCGGTCGCGTGGTATGCCGCCCGCATCGCGGGATACCCCGCCTGGCGCTCAGAGCAGATGCCTGATCCTCTGAGGCTGGAGCCCTCAGCGGCTGGCCTGCTGACTGGTTCGTTCTCTGCCTTCGCCGTTGCCCGCACCGGGATGCAAATCATCGCCCATGCGGCCCCAGACACCCCTGCGTCCTTCACGCCGGGATGGGGGGAATCCACGCCGACTGCATGGAACCCGGGGACGGCGGGTTTCGCGATCTCGCTTGGAGCTTTGGTCGTGGCGAGCGCCTCCCTGCTAGTCGCACTTCGGAGAAGGCGTCAGACCGGTGTCGTACCCGCCCCCAGTGTTGAGGGTGCTGCTGCTGACCCGCCTGCTTCGCCACCAGTGCTTGCCCCTGCAGCGGGACCGACTTCGGCGTTCGCCGTAGCGCCCCCTGTAGGGTCCACACGAGCGTCTCAGCGCTCCCCGGAGTATGGAAAGCCTTCTGCCGCTGCCACTCTGCCCAATCTGCCTCCGAGGTGGCGGCACCAGGCCGGGAACGCAGTGCGCTTGGACTGTGGCTTGCTCAATGGCCATACAGTCGCGGCCGCGACCATCATCGGGCATCACACACGAATGAACGACAAGCCGTGCCAGGATGCCTTCACAATGGCCCGAGCGGCGGAGCGGTTCGTGGTCGGCGCCATCTGTGACGGAGTGGGCAGCCTGCCGCTCAGCCACCTTGCCGCTCAAGCCGCAGCCTCTGCAGCCAGCCGCGAGATCGTCGTTCAACTGAGCTCCAGCCCGGACCTCGCTGCCATCGCTGCTTCGCGCGTCATCGATCGCGCCAACTCGGCCATCCTGCGAGCAGGTGACGAAGACGGCAACCTCATCAATCGCCGGACTCTGGCCACCACCCTGCTGGTTCTGGCCATAGACACCGTCGCTGGGCCCGGTGACCTGGCTATCTACGCGGCTCGCATCGGCGACTGCGAACTCTGGGCACTAGCCGACGGCCGATGGCAGGACCTGTTCCACCCCGACAGGCCCGTTGGGGGCAGTACCCATCCTGACGGCGCCACCGGCGCTCTCCCGGCAGCCGACCCCCATCCCGCCGAGCTGCTCACCCCATGGCCCGAGGGCGCGTCCTTGATTCTCGCCATGAGTGACGGGATCGCGGTGCCGATGCGACAGAGTGAGACGGTTCGGAACTCGCTGAGGGACGCCCTGGCAACCCCGCGGCCCCTGCTCGAGTTCGCTGCTCTCATGGGGTTCAACCGCCTGGGGGCCTCCGACGACCGTACCGCTCTGGCGTGCTGGAGGGCTTCGTGAGTGTGCCTCGGTCGAGCCTCAAGGTAGGGAAGGAACCGCTGGGCCAGGGGGCAACTGCCACCATCTGGCCTATAGCCGGCAGCCCTCCGATGGTTCTGAAGGAGTTCCACCCGCGGATCCGCCGCAACATCGACATCTCGGCGCTCGAGCGACTCATCAGCTTCCGCGACAGCCTGGACGACGGCCCACGGCAGGCACTAGACCAAGTGCTGTGCCTGCCCCGCGAAGTGGTGACTGTGAAGGCAAAGCCGGTAGGAGTCGTCCTGCCACGGATCCCGGCCGAGTTCACCCTTCGCCACAAAGGCCGCACCGTGAACCGCACCCTCGACGCCCTGTGGCTCCCCAACCAGGCGCCGCGCCTCGGCATGCGCAGTGTGACCCGCGGCGAGGCGCTGGCACTGGTGTACGCGCTCGGCCTCACACTGACCTTGGCGGAGCAGTTCGGGATCGTGGTGGGCGACCTCTGTGAACGCCACATCCTCTACAGCATCCACGCGGGCGAGGTCGCGGTGTATCTCATTGACGTCGACGGGGCGGCAATCGGAGGGTTCCCCGCCGCGCTGCCGGTCAAGGGTTCGCCTCTCTGGATGGACCCGCGCGTTAGTTCCGGCGCGGTCTCCGCGCCCGACTCGGCCAGTGTCTGCTACGCCTACTGCTTGGCCGTACTTCGTACCTGGTTGGCCCGGCCTGTCATGGTTCGGGCCACCTCTCGGCCGAGCCTCGAGCCGCCTGCCGGCACAAGCCTGGACCAACTCGCCGTCGCCGGGCTCTCACAAGACGGAAACCGGCCCGCCGTGGCCGAGGTGGCCGGCGCCCTGGGGGACTACCTGCGACTGCACCCCGAACTCGACGGTCCCGCCCTCGCCCTGACAGCCGAACAGTGGGTGTCTGCCCCGCTCTCCACCATGGGAGGAGCGGCCGCTCCTGCGCGGATGGTGGCGTGCGGTCTGCCGCCGCCGCCTGCCGCAGCCTTCGCCTCGCGGCCCGCGAAGAACCCGGGCGTGCCCTCCTCGCGCCCGCCCAGGTTTCCGCCTCCTCCGGCGGCACGGAAGACTGGCCGGGGACCGGTAGCCACGACGCCCCCTAGCCAGAACCTCACCTTCCCCATTCCTCCAGCTGCCCGCAGGTCGGCGACGGGAGTGCAGACCGCTTCTGCATCAGCGACGCCGCCGACTGCGCCTGCCACTTCTGCCACGGCTGGGACCCAGCCCATCCCCGCCGCCACATGCGCGTTCCCGGTCCCCCCGGCAGCGACGCGCCCTCAGCGCGCCGCCGGCATGCTGCCGGTACCAATCCAGGGAGAGCCCCCTCCTTCTCCGGAATCCAGGCACGCCGTGGCATCACCTCCCCCTCCCGCGCCCGCTCCGGCTGCAAGCGGCGGACCCTCACGTCGCAAACTGCGCCTTGTAGCCGCCGTCATCATCACTGCTTTGATCACGTTCCTGATCGCCACTGTTGCCTTCGCCCGCGCCGATGCGTCCGATTACCGCTCCGCAATCCGGCACCTTCATGACCAATGCGGCTCTGGTGACTTGGAGGCTTGCGACTACCTCTATGTCGCGTCCCTACCAGGCAGCCCCGAGCAGCAGTTCGGCGACACCTGCGGGCAACGCACGGAGGGTGGCACCTGGTGTGCCGGCGACCCTGCCCGGGAGGTGCTCGGAACCTACGGCGATGACGCCTCTCTTGACGCGCTCTGGAACCAATGCGCCAATGGGGACATGGCTTCGTGCGACGAGCTAGCCGGGAGCGCACCTGCAGGTTCACGCTACGAGCAGTTCGGCAACACCTGCGGAGACCGTACCGCAGGTGGTGCGCAGTGTGCAGGAACCCCAGCCTGATGCCGGCCTTCGGCCCGTCACGGCCCAGCGCCGGCCCATCGAAGACCTCGGCTTTACCCGCCGAGACGCAACGGGTCGGCCAATTCATCGCCCGGTCGCCTTTCTGCCTTCATCACTAGGCTCAAGGTGTTCGGAACGGGGAGGGAGGATCGGCATGGCCAGTCGTCGCGAACTCCGGAAAGAACGCAAGTTCCACGAACAGATGGCTCGCGCGGCCGCAGAGGGCAGACCCGAGGACATCGTCCGCATGATGTCGGAACACGACGGCCCGGTGCTCACGGGCGATGACTTCAGGCGCATGTACGGCCTCTCGGCCAAGAAGTCCCGCCGGTAGAGAAGGCCCCGAGCGGGGCGCTCCTGTATCTGGAGGACAGCAGCGGAATCGGCGTTCGTGGCAGGCTAGTCTCAGCTGCCCTGCTCTTGGATGTAGTCCGCAACCAGAGCGTTCAGTCCGGAGTTCTTCCTGTCCCACTCCGCCCGGCATGCTTTGAGGTACTCGAGCAGGGCGCCCAGTCCCTCCTCGGAGAAGCTCGAGAGCTGCGCATCTGAGTACTTGGCGAACAACTCGTCTCTCGCAACCTGACCCCGGTAGAGGAGGGTCTCCTCAGCGAGCCAGTCGAGCAAGGGACGGATCTCACGCAGCAGACGTTCGCGTTCGGCCACCTCTCGCCTCCCGCCGGCGGCACCAAGGCGCACATGATCATCGTACCCCGCCGTAGTGTCGCCTGCCGCCTGACTCGTTCCGGAATAACCCGTGCTCCAACGGACGGGCGCACACATTGAGGCAACTGCCCGCCATCTCCTCCACCCCGGCGGTGGTGGCCGCCATCCGGGCCGCCACCGGGCGCGCCCTGAAC
>JAFGIH010000051.1 GCA_016929985.1 Thermoleophilia bacterium
GCGGGCGCGAAGACGGCGCAGGTCTTCGTGATCATGTGTTTCTCACCACCCAGCCAGAGCTCCACCTCGCCGCCCAGGTCGAACTGGTCTTCCGGGTTGGTGCCCACGAAGAGCAGGTACTCGTCGAACGGGTGGGTGTGCGGCACGGTGAGCCGTTCGGTGGTGCCGGTGCGCAGCACCATGCAGGTCTCGAGGTAGTAGGCGCCCTTGACGGCGCCATCCAGCTCGTTCTCGACGACCAGGGAGTCGCACCAGGGTATGTCGCTCAGGATGTCCCTGCTCTGCGGGTGGTCGCGGTGTCGAGGGGTCTCGGTGATGAAGTACTTGTCGTACCTGTTCCCGTCCATATGCCGCTCCTTTTGAACGTGGTCCCGACCGGACCTCATTCTGGCAGAGCCACCCGCGTACCGCCAGATGGTCTATCGTGGGTCGAGGAGAAGATCAAGGAGGTGTCTGAGAACCATGAAGATCGACATGAACGATCCACCCATGCCCACCTGCGCTCTCTGTCGGACGACGGCCTGCGACTCCGAACCGGGGGCCAAGACGCCGCCGGGCTACTGCCCCATGCTCACGGAGGCGGAGTTGCTGAGCCAGGTGGAGGAGTCGTATCTCGCCGACGCCGATCTGCGGCGTATGTCCGTCGAGGCGGCGCGGACTGAAGCCGCGGGGTACTGCAAGACCACCCGCATCGAAGACACCATGGATTTTGCGCGCCGCATGGGCTGGCGGCGGCTGGGCATCGCGCACTGCATCGGGCTGATGAAAGAGGCGCGGGCCGCTCGGGAGATCTTCCTGGCCGGCGGCTTCGAGGTCTGCACGGTGTGCTGTAAGACCGGCGGGGTGGACAAAGAGAAGCTCGGCCTGCGGGATGAGGAGAAGGTGCATCCGGGCCGGTTCGAGGTGGTCTGCAACCCTGTGGCGCAGGCGGCCCTTCTCGCGCGGGCCGGCACGGAGCTCAACGTGGTCATGGGCCTCTGCGTGGGGCACGACAGCATCTTCTTCATGCACTCCAAGGCGCCGGTCACGGTGCTGGTCGCCAAAGACCGGGTGCTGGGGCACAATCCCGTTGCAGCGCTCTACACGAGCCACTCGTACTACCGGCGCCTCTCAGATACCCATGCCTCCGTCGGCCATGAAGACCCCGCCGGTGGAGAAGCTGCTGCGGTCTGAAGCCAGGAAGAGCGCCATCTGGGCGATTTCCTCCGGCCGGGCGTGGCGGCCAAGGGCAATGGCCTTGTTGAGCATCTCGGTGCCGTCCTGCCCCACGATCTCGGTGAGCTTCTCCTCGATATCGGACTGGAAGGTGTTGTCGGTGGGGCCGGGCGCGAGGACGTTCACGCGGATGCCGCGGGCGGCGGCCTCTTTGGCGACCACCCGCGCCAGACCGATGAGGGCGTGCTTGGAGGTGGCGTAGGCCACGACGCCAGGATCGGCGGTCACACCCATGATGCTCGACGTGATGATGACGCTGCCCCCGTCGTTCATGAGTGGCAGCCCGTACTTGCAGGCCAGGAACGAGCCCCGCACGTTGATCGCCATCACCGCGTCGAAGATCTCCTCCGGATATTCGGTGACCGGTCTAAGGACTCCCGAGACGCCCGCGTGGCTGAACAGCACGTCGATCATGCCCCAGCGGCAGACGGTCTCCTCGAAGTACCGCCGCGTGTCAGCCGCGTTGGCAACGTCGGCGCACACCGTGGCCACCCGGTCACCCGCGGCACTCAGCGTGGAGGCCGCCCGTTCGAGATTTCCCGCATTCCGCCCGACCAGCATGACGTTCGCCCCTTCTTCCACGAAGAGCGACGCGCTGGCCAGCCCGATGCTTCCCGCCCCGCCGGTGACGACACATGTCTTACCCGTCATGATTCCCACGGCCTCAGGCCTCCTCTCGCCTCCCAGATCTGGCCGCACACTCCGCTATACCTGGCCGGTCACGCGTTTGAAGCGCTCGTTGTAGTTGTCCCTGCCCTCCGTGTACGAGGGCAGCACCCACTTCATGCTCTCGAGGTTCTCGATCACTGTTACAAGAGAGTTCCAGGGGATCGAGACGTTCACCTCTCCCTCTGTTCCCACCTCGCGGGCGATGTGGCCGAAGGTGAGGCCGGTCACCCCGAAGTTGATCTTGCCGGAGATGTACGGGTAGACGAAGGTCCAGGCGCATCCCAGCACCGGGGTGCTCCTGCTCTCGTACGTGGCGCCCGTGGTGTAGCTGAAGGAGCGGAGCACGATCTCCATCTGTCTCACCGTTCCGGACAGCACCAGCACGTCGGGATCGAACGTCAGCTCGTCGAGCGGCGCGAACGCCAGGTAGTTGCAGCTCCCTCTCGCCAGCTTGGGCAGGACCTCGTAGATGCGCCGGTTGGCTCTGCCCTCCTTGAAGACCTCCAGACAGGGGCCTATCTGACCGGCTTCGTAGAAGGGGTCCATCTCGACCATGCCGAGCGGCACCGGTCCCGCGCACTCGTGGTTCGCCAGGTCGGCGTAGAAGACGTTGCCCTTCTGGGCCTCGATGAGCATCTCGCAGAGGCCCAGTTTCTTGTCCAGCCGCGGGATGCCTTCCGGCTTTTCGAAGAGGAACTTGACCCCCACCGGCGGTTTCTCCAGGCCCAGCTTCTCGAACACCGAAAGGTCTCTCTCCAGTTTGGTCAGTTCTCCCATGTGAGTCCCTCCCTGTTCTTCTGTGAGACGACGCAGACTGCCGAGCTCCGTATCTCCATTTATACGTCGCCTGGCTCCGGACCGCCATCTTGTCAAGTGAGAGTCTGTCGCCTGTGCCGTTGCGGCGGCTCTAAGGGTATGATTCTGGTGAAGGCGCTGTTCGTACTGCCGCGCACCCAGATCGAGACGAGGGATGGTCGAATATGGCGACGGTCGAAATGGACAGAGTGCTCTCCGAGGACACCATCGACCTCGTGGTGAACGGGGAGTCTTACACCATCCGCGTGCAACCCCAGTGGACCCTCCAGTATGTGCTGGCGGAGAAGCTCGGGTTGACCGGCACCAAGGAGTTCTGTGGCGAGGGGGCCTGCGGGGCCTGCACCGTGATCATGGACGGCCGCCCGGTGCTCTCCTGCATGATGCTGGCCATCGAATGCCGGGGCAAGAGCATCGAGACGGTGGAAGGCATCGCCAGGTCGAACCACCCGCTCATCGAAGCCTACATCAAACACAGCTGCATGCAGTGTGGCTTCTGCACTCCGGGCTTCGTGGTCACGGCCAAGGCGCTGCTCGATCGCAACCCCGACCCGACGATCGAAGACATCAAGGAGGCCATGGTCGGCAACCTGTGCCGCTGCGGGACGTATCCCGCGCACATCAGGGCCATCCAGGAGGCCGGCTCCGCGTTGCGGGCGGCCGCGGTGCTGCGGGAAGCTGCCGCCCAGGCGGGGGCCGGGGCGGGGGTTGGGGCCCCTCCGACGGAAGGGGGCGGCGATGCCCGCTGACGAGAAGCAGAGGATGCTGGAGAGCTTCGACAACAAGCGCGCCGACAAATACCCCCTCGAGGAGTTCCAGAGCATCGGCAGGCGGGGCGTGCGGCGCACCGACGGTTACGAGAAGGCCACCGGCGCCGCCAAGTACACCCTGGACGTGACGCTGCCCGGCATGCTGTACGGGAGGTTTCTCACCTCTCCGTATCCGCACGCCGAGATCGTGAGCATGGACACCTCCAAGGCCGAGAAATACCCGGGCGTGCGGGCGGTGCTCCGCTACGACGACCCGGAGCTGCCTGAGGGGGCGAGCCTGGGCGGTCACGAACTGAACAACGTGGTGCCGCTGTCACGAGTGGCTCACTGGCACGGCGAGGAGCTGGGCGCTTTCGTCTGCGCCGACAGCGAGGAGATCGCCGAGCAGGCTCTCAAGCTCATCCAGGTAGAGTGGGCACAACGCCCCTTCAATCTCGACATCCTGAAGGCGCGCGAACCGGGTTCGCCGCTCACCAACCCCGAGGACAATCCCGCCGGCAACCTCGACGCCGGCGGTCTCTACGTGGAGGGGCACGGCGACGTGGAGAAGGGCTTCGCCGAAGCCGACAAGATCATCGAGTTCAGCTACTCCATGGGGCAGAACACCTGGATCGGCCCGGAGCGGCCCTGCGGGGTGTGGCGGTGGAACGGCGAGTTCGCGGAAGTGTGGGTGAAGCAGCAGCGGCCGCACATCTGCAAGCGGGCCATCTCCATGTGGTTTGATGGTCTTACCATGAACAAGATCGACCTGCACTGCCTCTACCAGGGGGCCAGCTTCGGCGGGTGGAGCCAGATGGCCTGGAACCTGGGCGGCACCTACTGTGCCGCCGTCGTCTCCAGACGCACGGGCCGGCCGGTGAAGTGGCTGTTCAGCCGCCGGGAGGACTTCTACGGCGGCGAGATGGACGCCGGCACCTTCTACTTCAAGGTGGGAGCCAAGCGCGACGGCACCATCACCGCGGTGGAGCAGCGCGGGGTGGTGGCAAACCAATCGATGCTGGTGTTCGGCATCGCCAAGCATCTCATGGACAACATGAAGATCCCCCACGTGCGCGGCATCACCGAGGGGGTGTGGGTGAACAAGGGGCCCAATGTCCCCACGCGCTGCGAGCAGAACCTGAACAGCTACGCGGTCAATCTGGTCACCAACCAGGTGGCCGAGGCTCTGGGGCTGGACCCCGTCGAGGTGGCGCTCAAGAACGACGGCGCCGAGGGACACGACGTCGAGTGGCTGAACGAACGCAAGGCCGAGCTGGGCTTCCCAGTGCGCGACAGCCTGCGGGAGTGCGTGGAGAAGGGCAAGGCCGCCATCGGTTGGGACGAGAAGCGCCACGCCCCCGGGAAGAAGCGCCTGCCCAACGGCCGGATGCA
>JAFGIH010000479.1 GCA_016929985.1 Thermoleophilia bacterium
ACGGCGAGCACCTCTTTGCGCTTCTCCATGAAGGCTTCTTCATCGATGCGCTGTTGCTTTACTTTGATCAACGTACTTCCTCCATCAGTCATATATGTAGAGTTCTTCGACCTTTTCCGGGGTGGGCACGCCCTCCTGATCCCAGCCCATGAGGTTGTAGTAGTATCCCTTGGCCTTGTCCATGCTCTCCCGGTTGAGCGCGCCTACGAACGGTCCTTCGGTCTTATCATCGAAGAAACGCGGCGGCAGCCGGTCATCGTCCGCTCCCAGGCCGTGCTTGATGTTGAAGAGCCGCGCAGCCGTCAAGATGCGCTCCGCGCTACGGATGAGTTCGGCGGAGCCCACGTCCCATCCAGCGACCGCCTGCAGGATGTCGGCAGGCTGCTTGAACGTCACCCCCACATAGGCCAAGTGGCAGGTGAGCAGGCAATCGTTGAGAAACTCGCGGATGTGCCCTACCTTGAACAGCGCAACCTTGCGCGGGCCGATGTCCAGCGCGGGCACGGTGTCATAGAAGCCCAGCTGGTTGAAGTCTTTGATGCCGTGCTCAGCCGCCAGGATGTCGTCGTGCACGTTGGCGCAGTGGTCGGCGCCGTTTGGATTCACCATGAAACCCAGAGCGAACGCCGGATTCAGACGCGGCTCGTGCATGCCCGGATGGACGTTCTTGACCTCCACCGACAGCTCCTCCGCGCCCTTGCCGATCCGCTTGGCCGCCTCGGCTGAGCCGAGCGACAGAAGTGCGCCTATACCCTCGCGCCGGCCGATGAGCTCCACCACTTTGACCAAGGCCGGTCCGTTGCCGAAGCTGAGTTCGAGACCACCGGTGTCTTCTAGCGTCAGCAGGCCTTTCTCGAAGCATTCCATGGCGAACGAGACGGTGTTGCCAAGCGAGATGACATCGAGCGAGTAGGCGTTGCAGAGCTCGTTGGCCTTGACCATGGCTTCGGCGTCGTCGACCTCGAGGTTGGTACCCAGAGCGCACATGGCCTCATACTCGGGGCCGCCGTAATCGGGATCGATGTTGTACGGCGGTCCGGACTGGAGCCGCTTCTTGCAGCGCAGCGGGCAACCGTAGCATCCCTCCTGCGCCAGGCCCATCTTCTCTTTGAGCGCCCCGCCGTGGACACTCTGGACGCCCTCGGCGAAAGGCGCACCCCGCCAGTTGTGCACGGGGAGGTGGCCGATGGCCTCCATGCCCTCCATCTCCGGCCCGCCGGTGCCGAACTCCGGGAGCACCTGCTGTATCCAGAAGTGGTCCCAGTGTTCTTTGGTGAGCCAGTTGTTGAAGGCCTTCACCGCTTCGCGGTCGAACACGCGGGCCCGGCCGGTGCCCCTCACCGCGATGGCCTTGAGGTTCTTCGACCCCATCACCGCACCGAGGCCGCCCCGGCCGGCAGCATCGAAGGGCCCGTGCATGATGCACGCATAGGGGACGAGGTTCTCCCCGCCCGGCCCGATCATGGCCACGCGGACGCGCTTGTCGTCCAACTCTTCGCGGATGGCCGCCTGGGTGTCCTTGGTCAAGAGCCCCCACAGCGGAGCGGCATCGCGGATGGTGACATCTCCGTCTTTGATGGAAAGATAGACCGGCTTGTCGGACGTACCCTCCACGATGAGGACGTCGTATCCGGCCTTCTTCAGCTCCACTCCCCAGTGCTCGCCCGATTGGCAGAGGGCTATGCCGCCGCTCAGCGGAGACTTCGCACCCACGCCGTTGCGCCCGGTGCCATAGATGGGCGTGCCGGTGACAGGGCTGAGGGCGAACACCAACTTGTTCTCGGGACCAAGAGCATCGGCGCCCGCCGGGATCTCGGTCAGGAGGATCTGCGAGATGAGGCCCGATCCCCCTACCCACTTGCGGTAGTACCGCTCGCCCCGCTCCTCCGTCGAGACCTTTCCGGTGGAGAGGTCCACCCGCAGGATCCTGCAGGTCATGCCCCCCCACTGCTCTTCGGTCTTCTTCTCTTCGGTCATACTGTCAAACTCCTGCTCCAGCTATTCATCGATTCAGGCCGGTCCGCTCGAGCGGTCATCAACTCCGAGGCGGCAGCGGCAGGCCACCCGAGACCGGCAGCACCACACCCGTCACGTACGACGACATCTCCGACGCCAGAAAGACCACGGGGCCCACCATCTCTTGCGGGTCACCTATGCGGCCCAAGGGCGAGATCTGGCCCATGCCCGCGAAGAACGCTTCCCGCTCCTCAGGGCCCTGCGACTCCAGCACGGTGTCGAAGAACGGGGTGCGGAACGGCCCCGGCATGATGGCGTTGACGTGGATGTTGTGTGACGCGAGCTCAGCCGCCATGTCATACGTCAGGCCCAATACCCCCGACTTGGCCGCGTGATAGTGCGGAAGAGCATCGGGCGGGCTGATGGCGCCGAGCGACGAGAAGTTGATGATCTTGCCGTAGCCGTTCTTCTTCATGTGCGGCACGGCCTCCCTGCAGCAGAGGAAGATGCCCTTGAGGTTGATGTCGACCACGGTGTCCCACGACTCTTCAGTGAGGACCTCGAGGTTGGTGGGCTTCCCGTGCTTGCCTATGACGCCGCCCGCGTTGTTCACGAGGATGTCGAGCTTGCCGAACTTCGCCACCGTGGCGTCCACCATCTGCTTCACCTGGTCGGCCTTGGACACGTCACACATGACGGCCATGGCCTGCCCCCCGGCGGCCTCGATGGCCTGCACGGCCTCGCCCGCGGCCCCCATGTCGAGGTCCGCGATGGTCACCTTGGCGCCTTCTTTGGCGAAGCCCTCCGCGATGGCCCGTCCCATGCCCTTCGCCCCACCCGTGACTATCGCTACTCTGCCTTCCAACAACATCGTCCGCTCCCTTGTGGTCTGCTTGTATGTCGCGCTGTAGCCGGGCGTCCGCCCGGGCGCTCACGGCCGGAGCCGCAGCTCTATGTCCCAGAGGTGGTCGTCTTCCCTACGAGAGATCTCCGTCGCCAGACGCGCGCCGCAGCTGGGGCAGAAGAACTCTCTGAAACACATCTTGTCCATCGTGTCCTTGGCGAAAGAGCCGAACCCGGGGCCGATGGAATCGACGGGGCGCTCTCTCGTGCTGCACGAACGTTTGAAGTCGGCCTCCGCAGGCCCCAGATCCTGCCCGCAGATGCAGGCGTAGCGAAAGCCATCGGCCGCCTCCACCACGCCGAGCTC
>JAFGIH010000052.1 GCA_016929985.1 Thermoleophilia bacterium
GAAGTCGGAGCCGTGCTTCTCTTCGATGTAGCCCGCCAGGTACTGGTCGGGCCACCACCAACGCCCCACCTCCACCGGGTTGGTGGGATCGGCGATATCGAGGATGCGGTAGAGGTAGTTGCGGAAGCCATGACAGGTGGCCGAGAGGTGCACGTAGCGGCCGCCGCTGTAGAAGAAGCGGTGCACCCCACCCATGCCGCCACTGTCCCATTGCGAGAGCTTCTTGGGATTGGCCGGATCCTTGACGTCCCAGATGATGACTCCCTGCTCGAAGGGATCACCCCACTCGGTGCCGTGTAGCCGGGGCAGCGTGCCTCCCAGCGCGGTGATCATGAGACCATCGGCAACCTGGATCTTGGGCGTGCCCTGTCCGGGGAGATCGGGTCCGGGGATGAACTTCAAATGGTCGGGCTTGGTGGGGTCGGTAACATCGAGGATGTGCCACCCGGGATGCTTGAACGTCGCCACGTAGAGGTAGTAGCGCCCGTCGACCTCCTGCATGGCCATCTGGAACCCGGGCTTACCGTCCAGGTCGTGATAGCCGATCTGCTCGATGTTCTTGGCCAGCGCCTCTTCGCGCGGCGTGAATACCTGTGAAGTGCCCATGCCTTCTCCTCGGATGATCAGCGGGTGGTGATGTAGCCCCGCCATTGCTGCAGGTGGTCGGATTCGGGCCGGTCAAGGATGAAGACGCCCACGAAGTCCTTGAAGGGCTCGAAGTAAGGTAGCTTCTCCCACGTGGCCCACGCCGGCTTGCTGAACTGCCCGGCTTTTTCCACAAAGACCTTGCGCCAGCCCTCGCTGTCGTCAAACCAGATCTCGGTGATGCGCTGGAATGGGTTGACGCGCGGGTCGTCCAACTGGCGACTGGAGATGAAACGGTTGACCTCCGGGTTCGCGCATACCTCGGGGGCGAATACCTCTTTGAACCAGGCGTCGCCCTCGTCGATGGACACCCCGTCCGGGTACTTGAACAGAAACAGCCAGCGGACGTTGGGGCCGGCGTCGGTAAGACGGCCGGAGCCCTTGAAGTCGTCCTCCCAGAAAACGGGGGCGAACGAGAAGACCACCGGGTGGTAGCCGTCGCGGCTCCCCTGCCAACCCGACTGCCGCAGCACGTCGCTGGGTGGCTGGCAGGTCAGCTCCATGAAGTCTTCGGGATACTCCTCGCCGAAGGCCAGACCGCTCGAGTGTGCGCTGCCCTTGGCCTGGAAGATGTTGAAGAGCCAGTAGTGCTCGGTCATCATGCCGTTGTAGGTACCGAAGTCGACCGACCCCTCGGGCAACGGCAGCGCATGGTACGTGCAGTACTTGGTGCAGTACGGCATGAACTGCGAGATGCTCTCCGGCACGTGCTGCTTGTACAGCCAGCGCCAGATCTTCGGCCGGTCGTTGTCCGACCGGAAGTTCTGCAGGATGAAGCTCCGCATGGGCTGGAACGCAGGGAAAAAGGCCACGGCACGACTCCTTTCGATACTGACGGGGCGTCCGGCCTACTTCTCCGGCTTGCTCGGCTGGATGAAGGCCTTGTAGGCCTCCGCGCGCCGCTTGTATTCGTCGGATTGCTTGGCCGCGGCGAATTCACCCTCGTTCTTGCCGATGTCTTCGACGTGCTTGATCTTGCCCGGGATCGTGTTGTGGGCGTGCTCCAGCTGCTCAGGCGGGTAGGCAAACTTGATCTTGCCGTCGTCGATCACCAACTCGCCCTTGATGCCACACACGCTGCACTCCACGTTCTTGGCGTCGTCGGTGAGATACATGAGCCGCGAATGGCAGTTGGCGCAGACGCCCGGGTCGCCCAGGTACTTGTAGCTCTCAGGCTCCATAGCCGCCTTGGCGATGTTGCGGCCGGCCTGGCGGATCTGCGCAACCCGGTCGTCCTCCATGGTGAGCGACTTGGCCCAGGTGAAGACCAGGTCGTCGACCACCTTCCACATCTGCACCATGCCGAAAAGACCGTAGTCCGCCGACATGCGGCAGGCCCAGTCGCTGCCGCCGATGCCGATGAAGGTAGCGTAGCGCGGCTTGAAGGCCCGCGGGTCGGGACCGCCACCGGCCGGGGAACCCTTCTTCTCCCAGATGCTCTTGGCGATGGTCAGCATGCCGATGTCGTGGCTGGGGCCGGCGAAACGGTCTTGGAACGCCCGGAAGAAGCCGGGCAGCCCCTTCTCGAAGATGGGCATGACAAAGATCACGCCGTCGGCATCGTAGATCTTGTCTTCGAGCCAGTTGAGGTCGTCCTTGCGTATACACCGGCACGACCCTCCGGCAAAGACGCCGTCTCTGCCGGTCACGCACGAGACACAGCCGTTGCAGGGAACGAGGTTCAGATCGAGCATGTGGATAAACTCGACCTCGGCTCCCGCCTCTTGGGCGCCCATGAGGGCCTCTTTGGCCATCTGGTCGTTGGTTCCGTTCTTGCTCCCCCCGGATATGGCTAAGATCTTCACTGCCACGGCTGCTCTACCTTTCTTTCTGCAAGTCCTTCGGACGTCTTTGTGTCTCTGTCTAATTCCGGACAGCACCGATGAGGGCCGCCACGTTCTCGGGCTTCGCGGTGATAGGCACCTCACAACCGGAGCCCAGGATGAAGCCCCCGTCGTGTCCCATGAATTCGATAAGCTCCCGGCAGTACGTCTCCACTTCCTCCTTCTCGCCCAGCGAAAGGAGCGCGTGATGTACGTCTCCCTTGATGCATAGGTGGCCGGCGAGCACCTCGCGGGCCTTGCGGATGTCCGTGGCTCCGTCCAGCTCGATCACACAACTTGCCCGGGGTAGTTCAAGGAAGCGGGGCAGCATGCGATCCCAGTTGCCGTCGCAGTGGATCACCGAGACGAGGCCGGCCTTGTGATACCCCTCCACCATCCGCTTGATCGACGGGAAGGAGATCTCGTCGAAGAGCTTGGGCGAGAGGAAGCTGGCGCTGGAGCGCATGGCGAACATGGCCACCCGGTCGCCCTTGGCCCGCTTCACGTTGGCGATGCCCATGGCGATCATGGCGTCGGTGCCCACCTCGACGGCCTTCTTGACCTTGTCGGGCATGTCGAAGAGGTCGCGGTAGAAGGGCCGCAGGGAGCGGCTGAGCGAGAAGATGTCGAACGGCGGGGCGACGCCTGTGTGGAACATCACGGGCATCCCCTGCTGTTTCCAATACTTGATGTTCTTGCCGGTGTTCATGCCGGCTTTGATGAAGCCCCAGAGCACTCTGAACTTGCCGATCCTGCCGTGCAGCGGCGGGTTCTGGATCTTCATCATGAAGTCGTTGTTCCAGGCGCTCCAACCCTTTTCGAGGATCATGTCGTAGTCGGAGGCCTGCATGACTTCCTCCTCGACGAACTGGAACGGCTCGTCCGGACCCAGCTCCCGACCGGGTAGCTTGACGCGCATCGACTCGGTATACGCAGTGTCGAGCGGGTTCATCGGGAAGACCACGTCCGGCTTGCCGACCTTCTGGAAGGTCTTGTCGCACGCCGCCAGCCAAGCCTTGTTGCTGCTGAAGAGCTCAGCCTGGGTGATGCCCGCACACCGGCCTGCGAAGGTGACGATGTGCGGATACACGGGTATCTCCGGCGTGGGCTGGAGTCTGATGGCCCGTTCCAGCTTTTCGAAGGAGTCCAACTACGCCTCCCCTATGCCTCTTTCGCTGCCTGGATCATGGCGAGGATGTTCTCGTCCTTGGCCTCATCGACCACGGCGCCCACGTCAAGGATGAATCCGCCACCGGGCGCGACATCCCTGATGAGATCCCGGCAGTAGGTCTTGACTTCGTCCGCCGTGCCCAATTGGAGCAACGGCAGCGGTACGTTGCCCTGGATGCAGGCGGTCCCGCCCAAGATCTCCTTGGCCTTGCGCATGTCGGTGTGGTCGAAGTGCCAGATGACCCGTCCCTTGGGCACGTCTGCGATGGTCTCCAGCCGCGTCCCGTAAGCCCCTTCGGCGAACAGGTAGGGCACGAAACCGTCGGCGACCAGGCCGTCGATGACCTTCTTGAGGCTCGGCCAGTAGAACTTCTGGAACTGTTCCACGCTCATGAAGCTGTCGGCGCCCTTGTGCAGCGGCATGAAGACGAGCGGTGGGGTGAACGGGTTCGAGTGCCGGGTGATCCACTTGACCACGATGGGCACCAGACGGTCACAGGCCTCCAGCAGCTCGTCAGGCTGGCGGAACATGTCCATGAGGATGCCGCGAGTGCCGCGCAACGTGTCGCCGATGAA
>JAFGIH010000480.1 GCA_016929985.1 Thermoleophilia bacterium
ACCAGCGCCGAGTACTCGCCCAGCGAGTGTCCGGCCGCCACCGAGAAGCCGGCGCCCTTGTGCTCCAAGACCCTCCACGTGGCCACGCTGCAGGTGAGAATGGTCAATTGGGTCCGGTCTGTCCGGGTCAGGTCTTCCAGGGACCCATGTCGGCAAAGTTCGCCGATATCCCATCCGAGCACCTCGCCGGCCTCATCAAAGGTCTGCCGGGCCGCGGGGAAATCCCAGAGATGCTCGGCCATGCCAGGCTTCTGGCTTCCCTGGCCGGGGAACAGTATGAGTAGTCCGCTCATGTCAGCCTTTCTCGCTCTTCACTTCGGCCGCCCGACCCCATTCCAGTAGGCACCCGCCCCAGGTGAGCCCTGCTCCGAAGCCCATGAGCAGGACCAGGTCGCCGTCGCGGAGCCTCCCCTCGGCGCGAGCCTCGCTCAGGCACAGCGGGATGGAGGCGCACGAAGTGTTGCCGTATTTTTGCAGGTTCGTGTATACCTTGTCTTCGGAGAAGCCCAGCTTCCTCACAGCTGCGTCGATGATGCGCAGATTGGCCTGGTGAGGCACGAAGAGGTCGATATCGCCCACTTCGCGGCCACACCGTTTCAGTACACGACGGGCCGAGTCGGCCACGACCCGGGTAGCGAACTTGTAGACCTCGTGCCCGTTCATGCGCATGTAGTGCTCGCGCGCGTCCACGGTCGCGTGAGATGCAGGCAAACGCGAGCCTCCGGCGGGGATGAGAAGGAACTCGTCGCCCCGTCCGTCGCCGCCCAGATCAAAGCCGAGGATGCCCGCCGCTGGCGTCTCTGCAGCGGAGACCACTACCGCCCCGGCTCCGTCGCCGAACAGCACCGCCGTAGAGCGGTCCTCCCAGTCGAGCAGCCGGGAGATGGCTTCGGCGCCGACCACCAAGGCGTGGTCTTGGAAGCCGCTCGCGACGGCCCCGGCAGCCATGGCCAAGGCGTAGACGAAGCCGGTGCAGCCGGCCGAGACGTCCATGGCGCCGGCGCCCGTGCATCCGCACTCGTAGGCGACGCGCGAAGCCGTCGCCGGCATGATCCGGTCGGGGGAGATGGTGGAGGTGATGACGAGGCCGATCTGGTCCGGCGGGATCCCCGCGTCGGCCAGCGCGGCCCTGGCCGCCACAATGCCCAGGTCGGACGCGCTCACGCCCTCGCTTACGATCCGGCGCTCTCTGATACCAGTGCGCTGTGTGATCCACTCGTCGGAGGTGTCCAGCATGGTGGCCAGGTCGTCGTTGGTGACCACGCGTTCGGGCACGTGGGCACCTAGGCCGGTGATGGTGACAGGTCTCCCGAGGAGGGGACCGGGTGCGCTCTTCAGCATGGACTACGGCTCGGCTATGGCGAAGGTGAAAGTACCGCTGCACACGAGTTCGCTGCCGACGAACGCCTTTCCGTCTCCCTTGCCGATGCGCCCGCGGCGCTCGATGAGATGCGTCTCCAGCCGCAGTGTGTCGCCTGGTACGACCGGGCGCTTGAACCGGACGTCGTTGGCTCTCGCGAAGAGGACGATCTTGCCCTGAACGTCCGGCTCGGAGAGAAGGGCCACGGCCCCGGTCTGCGCCAAAGCCTCGAGTTGCAGCACTCCCGGAAAGACGGGGTGCCCTGGAAAATGGCCACGGAAGACGTCGTCGGTCGCCAAGATGTCCTTCTCGGCTATCGCGAATTCACCCGGAACCAGCTCAATGACCCGGTCGAGCCACAAGAAGGGCTCTCGATGAGGCAAGATGGCCTCGATCTCAGCTCTGTTCAGCACGCATCCCCCAACTCGGCAGCATGGACGTGACCCCGCCTCAGGGTGCTAGTATTTTCCAGGATGAGTCTACCCTTTTCAAGGAAACCCGCTTTCACCCGCGGGTAGCTGGTCACCGATGCAGATGCAGTTGTCGCTGAGGGTGGCCGACCAGCTCCACGAAGCCTTGCTGGTACGTGGAGAACCGCTGAATGCAGTTGAGGCGGCGCGGCTTCTCATCGCCTCACCCACCGCGCCTGCGCCTCTGTGCCAAGACATTATGGCGGCACTGGTACGCCAAGACCGTCGGTTTGTCTGGGACGAGGGCGACTCCGGCCTGCTGTCGCTCCGCTATTGGGGCAGTCTCGATCCAGACCTGGCCGATGTGCCCTTCGTGGCTATCGACCTCGAGACGACGGGGGCTCGTGCAGGCACGAGCAAGATCACCGAGGTGGGAGCAGTGCGCATCGAGGGCTTCCGAGAGGTCAAGCACTTCGGCACTCTGGTCAATCCGCAGCGGCCCATCCCCCCCATGATCACCCAGATCACGGGAATCACCCAAGAGATGGTGGCGGATGCTCCGCGCATCGAGGAAGTGATCCCCGAGTTGCTGGAGTTCCTGGAGGGGGCCATTGTGGTCGCCCACAACGCGGCGTTCGACGTAGGCTTTCTGAACTACGAACTGCAGCGTCTCAAGGGACGGCGACTCGGTGAGGGAGCCATCGACACCCTTCCGTTGGCGCGCGCCCTGGCGCCCGGTCTGCCGAACTACCG
>JAFGIH010000481.1 GCA_016929985.1 Thermoleophilia bacterium
GTGCTCGACAAGAAGTTCGGCAGCCCCACCATCACCAACGACGGCGTCACCATCGCTCGTGAGATCGAACTTGAGGATGTCTTCGAGAACCAGGGCGCACAGCTCGTACGCGAAGTCGCGACCAAGACGAACGACATCGCGGGCGACGGCACCACGACGGCTACCTTGCTCGCGCAGGCCATCGTCCGCGAAGGTCTGAAGAACGTGGCCGCCGGCGCCAACCCCATGGCTATCAAGCGCGGCATCGAAAAGGCCGTCGCTGTGGCTGTAGACGAGATCAAAGAGATGTCGCAGGAGATCCACGGCAAAGAGGACATCGCCCGGGTCGCCACCATCTCTTCCGACGACCGTGAGATCGGCGACGTCATCGCCGACGCCATCGAGAAGGTCGGCAAAGACGGCGTGGTGAACGTCGAAGAGTCGAACACCTTCGGCATGGACCTGGAGTTCACCGAGGGCATGCAGTTCGACAAGGGCTACATCTCCCCGTATTTCGTTACAGACGCGGAGCGGATGGAAGCCGTCCTCGACGAGCCGTACATCCTCATGGCCAACCGCAAGGTCGGCTCTGTTCAGGATCTGCTGCCCATTCTGGAGAAGGTCATACAGTCCGGCAAAGGACTCCTCATCATCGCTGAGGATGTCGAGGGCGAAGCTCTTGCCACCCTCATTGTCAACAAGCTCCGCGGCACCTTCACCGGCATAGCGGTCAAGGCCCCCGGCTTTGGGGACCGCCGCAAGAGGATGCTTGAAGACATCGCCATCCTGACGGGCGGCGAGGTCATCAGCGACGAGATGGGCCTCAAGTTGGAGAACACCCAGATCTCGCAGCTGGGCCGCGCCCGTAAAGTGGTCGTCGACAAGGACAACACCACCATCGTCGACGGCGCCGGTGAGCTCGACAAGATCAAGGCCCGCATCAATCAGTTGAAGGCTGAGATCGAGAACACCGATTCGGACTTCGACCGTGAGAAGCTGCAGGAGCGGCTGGCCAAGTTGGCCGGCGGCGTAGCGGTTATCAAGGTTGGCGCCGCCACCGAGACCGAGATCAAAGAGAAGAAGCACCGTGTCGAGGATGCCCTGAGCGCCACTCGTGCCGCTCTGGAAGAGGGCATCGTGCCGGGCGGCGGTGTCGCTCAGGTGCTTCTCGTCCCGTCCGTGGCCGCCATCGATGCCGAGGGTGACGAACTGACCGGCGTTCGCATCGTGGCTCGCGCTCTGGAGGAGCCTCTCCGCCAGCTGGCCAACAACGCGGGCCTGGAAGGTTCGGTCGTTATCAGCGAAGTCAAGACGCGCACCAAGGGCGTAGGTCTCAACATCGCGACCGGTGAGTACGAGGACATGGTGAAGGCGGGCATCATCGACCCGGCCATGGTCACCCGTTCCGCTCTGCAGAACGCGGCGTCGATCGCCAAGAACATCCTGACCACCGAAGTCATCGTTGCCGACAAGCCCGAGAAGGAAGGCGCCGGTGGAGGCATGCCCGGCGGCATGGGCGGCATGGGCGGCGGAATGGGCATGATGTAAGCGACTGTTTCATCGTCGGCAGGGCGCCGTTCGGCACCTTGCTTGGTCCGGGCCGCCGCACTCGGGGGAGTCTGAGAAGATTCTTCTGGGTGCGGCGGCCACGCTTTTTCAGAGGGTGCGGATACCGGTGGTACACTGAGGGCACCGTCCTCAAAAGGGAATGACAGTCCGCAGGAGAGGAGGCGCTGATGGCGCAGCAGGTAGAGACTGCTTTCGCGGAGATGCTCGATATTTCCACGGACATCGACAAGGCCCTACTTGTCGGCCCGGCCGGGGTCGTTGCCTCGAACATGACCGAAGAGGCACAAGGGAAGGCGACCGCGCAGGTGCGGGAACTTGCGCTTCTGGCTGAAGCCCGCGGTGCTGAGATGGGGTCGCAGCCGCTCACACAGTTGGTCGTCGAGACGCCCTCTGGGTATGTGTTCTTCGTCAGGGAGACAGTGCCCGACGGCCTGGCTATGTTGGCGACGGGCAAGAAAGGCAGCCGGGTCGGTCTCGTGCTGTATGACCTTCGGACCTGCATGAGGGACGCCCGTGAGGCCATGGGCACAGAGACCGTGGACTCTGAAGCGACAACGGAGGGTTAGATGCAACGCAACTTCAAGCTAGTAGGGGCGTTGACACTCGTCGGCAGTCTGGCCGCAGGTACCTACTACCTCCTCTTCATGCGGTCGCGTAGGCCCCAGGTCGAGCTGTACTTCGATGATGGGTCGATGGTGGCGTTGCCGGCTGATACCGTCGAAGCGGCCCCCTTCACAGCGATCGCCAACGAGGTCCTGAAGGACAATCCGATATCCTGCTGATCCTGGGGCTCTCCGGTTCCGGTGGGGGTGTCGCGGTGGTGCTATGCGCGAACTGCATAGTTGAACCGGCCCATGAATAGTTGGGCGGAAGGCTATCGGGTATACGAAACTCGGATTATGATGTAACAGGCCCGGAACTTCGGGTAGCACTGGTTGAGAATGGGGAACGGCGGCCTGGGGGGTCCTCAGACTGTCGGCGACGCATCTGTCCAAGCAATGAGGAAGGGGTAACTGGATGGCAGGTAAGAAGGGCGCAAACGAGAAGACGGTCCTCAAGGCGCTCGGCCTCAGCGGTGGCATTTTCGGCGCTTGTCCGTGCGCCGTTGATGTCAAGGATGGGAAGATAATCCGCATCCGTCCGCTGCACTGGGATGAGAAGTACGATCCCAAGACGTTCAATCCATGGAAGATCACGAAGAACGGCAAGACTCTCGAACCGTA
>JAFGIH010000482.1 GCA_016929985.1 Thermoleophilia bacterium
TGCGTATTCCACTCAAAGTGGACAGTGATTCCGGCTCAAAGTGATCACCCGTTCCGACGGATGGTGATCACCCATCGGAGCGAAGCGACGCCGTCGGTCTGTTGATGCCACCAACTCTCCTTTCGGTCAACAACGTTTGTCTGCTCCTCCGCGGCGCCCGCGCGCGAGGCCCATGGGAGCCAGCGCGGGCGGGCGCCGCCCAGCCTTCTGGTTCAGGCTTTGCTTTTCGCCCCCTTGGTATCCGAAGGGTCTTTTTTGGGCTCACCGCGAACCGACGGGCCCTTGAGCTTGATGCGATGGGCGACGTGGACCAACCGGTCCAGGATCGAGTCCGCCAAGGTGTTGTCGCCGATGAAGGCGTGCCACTTCTCCACCGGCAACTGGCTGGTGACCACGGTGGAGCGGCGCCCGTGCCGCTCCTCGATGATCTCGAGCAGTTCGCGGCGCTCGGCGTCGGCCAGCGGAGCGATGCCCCAGTCGTCCAGGATCAGCACATCGGTGCGGCCGAGGCGGTTGAACTGCCGGTCGTAGCTTCCGTCGGCACGGGCCAGTTGCAGGCTTTGCAACAGCCTCGGGGTGCGTGCGTAGCGGGCGCTGTAGCCCTCACGGCAGGTAGCATTGGCCAGGGCGCAGGCGAGCCAGGTCTTGCCGATGCCGGTAGGGCCGGTCAGGATTACGTTCTCGTGCTTGGACGCCCACTGGCAGGTCAGCAACCGTTGGACCACCGACTTGTCCAGGCCGCGAGGGTGTCGATAGTTGATGTCTTCCGGGCAAGCCGGCTCGCGCAACTTGGCCTTGCCGAGTCGGAGCTTGAGCCGGCGCTCCTGGCGCTCCTGCCACTCGCGGTCGACCATGAGCCCGAAGCGCTCCTCGAAGGCGAGGCGGTTGCCGGCGCCGGCGTCGAGGTAGCCCTGGAAGGCGGCGTCCAGGCCGAAGAGCTTCATGGCCACGAGCTTCTGATGGGTCTGTTCGTTGAGCATATGCGTTCCTCCTGTTCTCACTGGTAATAGTCGGGCCCGCGCAGGTTCTCGTGCCAGGGCAACTGGAGCGTCTCGGGCTGCTTGGGCGAGGGTAGCGGTTGCTTGTCCAGGCCGCGTTGCAGGATGGACTGGACGCTCTTGTAGGAGTAGGCGCCGATATGTAGGGCCCTGGCACAGGCGGCCTCCAGCCTGTCGTTGCCGCACTGCTTGCCCAGGCGCAGCAGGCCCAGACACGAGCGGTAGCCGAGTTCGGGATGAGGCCTTCTGGCCATGATCTTCTGGGCCAGCTCGGCGGCCGCCGGGCCGGTCTTGCCCAACCAGTCGAGGATGCGAGAAGGCGACCACTCCAGGTGCTCGCGGTGGGCGCGGGGCATGTGTTCGGTGCAGGTGGTGTGCCCGCCCTTGTAGGCCGAGCGGTGGTGTGAGGCGACGCGTCGGCCTTTGAACAGCACCTCCACCGTGTGAGCGGTGAGCCGGACCTCGACCTGCTGGCGCACGAGCGTGTAGGGCACGCTGTAGGCATGCCGGTCGATCTCCACGTGGTAGTCGATGTTGACGGTGCGCGGGATGAACTCGGCGTACTCGTAGCGGCTCTCGGGCAGCGGCCGGAGCACCGGTCGGTCGAGGGTCTCGTACAGATCCTGGCGCGAGACCTCGAGCTTCTGGAACTTGCGCCCGTTCAGCTCGACGAGCTTCTCGCGGATGGCCCGGTTGGCTTCCTGGAGGCTGAAGAAGGTGTGATTGCGCAACGCCGCCAGGATCCAGCGCTGCGCCAGCAGCACGGCGTTCTCCACCTTGGCCTTGTCCCGGGGCTTGCGCACCCGGGCCGGGAGGATGGCGATGCCGTAGTGCCTGGCCATCTCCAGGAAGGCCGTATTGATCTTCGGCTCGTATCGGTCCGGCGCCGTGACTGCGGTCTTGGTGTTGTCGGGCACACAAAGTTCGGTGACCCCGCCGTAGAACTCGAAGGCATTGATGTGGGCCTCGATCCAGCAGCGCTCCTGCTGGTCCTCGAAGGCTTCGGCGTATGTGTAAGAGCTGGCCCCCAGAACGCCTACGAACAGAGGTGCGATCCAGATGTGACCGGTGGCGGGGTTGGTGATCGGGATGCCGTCCCCGGAGAAGTCGGTGAAGGTCCGTTCCCCGGCTGGGTGGTCTTGGCGCATTACCGGGTCGAGCTGGCGGCGGTAGGCGTGGTACAGCTCGCAGAAGCGGCTGTACTGGTAGCCGTCATCGGGGTGGGCCACCTTGTACTCCTGCCACAGCAGCAGCAGCGTGACTCCCTTGCGGCGCAACTCCTGATGGAGGTAGCGGCAGTCGACCGGGACCAGCTCCCCGCGCTTGGGCTTGGTGGGCGGATACAGCAGCGCATCCAGGGAGGTGTCGTCTAGCTCGACCGGCAACGGCCACCCCAGGCCCGCCACAGCGGCCCGGATCAGGCAGTGCGAGACGGTCGTCGGCGACAACCCCAGCCCCCGGGCCACGTCCCGGTTGCTCAGGCCGCACTCGAAGTGCAGTCGCAGAATCTCTCGACAGTTACGCATGGACAGCCTCTCGTTCGGCATCGCAACCTCCAAGAAGTTGAGCTTCTTGGCGGCCTTACCACCGAAGACCGTCCAGCGTCGCTACCGATATTCGGGTGATCACTATCCGGTGGAATCGGTGATCACTTTCGTCCGGAATCGGTGATCACTTTGCAGCGGAATCAGTGTCCACTTTCGAGCGGAATACGCA
>JAFGIH010000483.1 GCA_016929985.1 Thermoleophilia bacterium
GAACGTGTTCAACATGAGCTTCCTGTTCCTGCCCATCCTCATGACCGTGCTCGGCGGTACCGGCACCATCATCGGCCCGTGGATAGGCGCGCTCATCGTCTATCTCATCGCCTGGTACGGAGACAAGTACTTCTCCGGCTGGCACCCGGTGATTCTGGGAGTCATCATCATATTGGTGATGCTCTTGATGCCGGGCGGTATCGCGGGTCTCGGAGAGCATCTGCCCCGCTGGGGGGCCGGCGGTTCCGTCGGCCGCCGCTCGAGGTAGGCTCGCTTCGCGAAGACCCCTTCGGGGCATACGCGATTCATGAGAACATCAGTAGTACCTCGACCGCTCTCTGCATGACGCGGCCTCGCGGTCGACCGATCGACGAAAGGAGGAACCCTATGTCTGACGTAGGCGCATCGTTCCACAGCACCCTGCCCCATCACGTGGGCGTGGTGGTGAGGGATATCAACAAGGCCATAGCCCACCTGGAGGCGCTGGGCTTCGGGCCCTTCATGTTCGACGAAGAGCACAAGACCTTCGCCATCCACTTCAAGGGTGAGCTGCACGGCAAGCCCGCCGAGTGGGTCACCACCATCAGCAACGGTCAGATGGGCGACGTCCAGCTGGAGCTTCTCGAACCCACGGAGGGCGACCAGGCTCTGAAAGAGACGCTCGACGCCCAGGGCGAAGGCCTCCATCACATCGGGTGGCTGAGCAGTGACGTCAAGGGTGAGATCGAACGGGCTACGGCCAAGGGCGCGAAGGTGTGGACGAGCTCCTTCCCCGAGGGGCAGCCTGGCTTCTGCTACTTCGAGGGCACCGGATTGGGGAACATAGCCATCGAGCTCAGGGAGCCGTAGACGATGAAAGCCGCACTCACATACGGACCCTTCGACACCAGGGTGGTGGAGGTCCCCGACCTGACTCCCGGCCCCGGCGAGGTCAAGGTCAAGATCGCCTACTGCGGCATCTGCGGCAGCGATCCCGAGATCTACGAGGGCACTTTCGGCCTGCTCAAGGCTCCGTGGTGGCCCAAGCCTCCTTTCACCACAGGCCATGAGGCCTCCGGCACCATCGTGGAGCTCGGCCCCGACCTCTTGGGAGACTACAAGGTGGGGCAGCGGGTGGCCATGAACTTCCGCAAGTACTGTGGAGCCTGCTACTACTGCCGTAACAAAATGGAGCAGTTCTGCGAGCACGTCCACTCGTACGAGGCCGGCTTCGCCGAGTACGCGCTGTATTCCGAGAGCTGCCTCTACCCGCTGCCCGACGACGTGAGCCTGGAGCGGGGCGCGATGCTTGAGCCGGTGACCATCGCCACCCACGCGGTGGACTTGGGCAACATCGACCCCGGCAAGACGGTGGCCATCTCGGGGGCAGGCACCATCGGCCTGCTGGTGCAGCAGGTGGCCATCCACGCGGGCGCCGCGCGCGTCTTCGTCGCTGACCCCATGCCCGAGAAACGCGAGATGGCCAAGAAGTTCGGCGCCGACTGGACCATCGACCCCCTGAAGGAAGACTGGGTGGCGGTGGGCAGGGAGCACACGGGCGGCCGCGGCTTCGATACGGTGTTCGAGTGCAGCGGCCACATCTCGGCGGTTCCGCAGACCATCGGTCTCGCCGACAGGAACGCTACCATCGTCTGGGTGGGCGCCTATCATGAAGATGCGACCTTCCCGATCAACCCGTACTACATGTACGCGAACGAGCTCACCATCCGTTCCACCATCCTGGCGCCGTACGTGTTCCCGCGTTCTCTCAAGCTGCTGTCGAAGCTCGACCTCGAGCCGATGATCACCCAGATCGTGCCGCTGGACGACATCGCGAAGGCCCTGGCCGCGCGCAAGACGAGCACCGACATCAAGATCCTGGTCAAGCCGTGATAGAGGCACAGCTGGAAGGAAGGTCGTCCACTATGAGCGAGGTCGCCCCATGAGTCAAACGATCACCTGCGGCACATGCGGCATGCTGCTGTACTTCGGAGAGGAGATCAGCCGCCGGCTGTACATGCGCGCCATCCCCGACGAATCGGCGGTGTTCGCCGGTTACGGCAACGTCTGCCCGCGCTGCGGCGCCGCCCTCTCCACCGAGTCGGTCAACATCCAGATCAAGAAGCGGGCGACGGCTCCTCACGCCGCCTGCGGAAGCGGGGCCGGCCATGGCTCATGACGATGCCCTCATCCAGGAGCTGGAGGCGAAGGCCAAGGTCCTCGCCAACGACTGCCTGGATCAGTTCTGCACCTTCAGCCAGGGACACGTGGGCGGCACCATGTCGGTGCTCGAGATCATCACGTCCCTATATTTCCACCATCTGAAGTTCGACCCCAAGAATCCCGACTGGCCCGAGCGCGACCGGGTGATCATGTCGAAGGCCCACTGCTGCGAGGCCATCTACGCGGCGCTGGTGGAGCTGGGCATGTATCCCAAAGAGACGCTCGGCACGTACTACTGCTACGGTTCGCCCTTCCAGGGTCACGCCGACCGCTGGTGCACGCCGGGCATCGACTTCTCTGGCGGTTCGTTGGGCCAAGGGTTGTCGTTCGCGGCGGGTCTGGCGTTCTCAGAGAAGCTGAAGGTGAAGCTCTATCCGCCGTCCCGCGAAGACACCTTCCTCCCCCGCTACATCGTGCGCTACAACCCCAAGTTCCGCACCTACTGCATCATGGGCGACGGCGAGATGAACGAGGGCCAGGTGTGGGAAGCGGCCATGTTCGCCACCAAGTTCAAGCTCGACAACCTCATCGGCATCGTCGACTACAACAAGTGGTCGCTGGACGGCCCCACGAACGACATCATGCCCATCGAGCCGCTGGTGGATAAGTGGAAGGCCTTCGGCTGGACGGTGTACGAGATCAACGGCCACGAGTTCCGCCAGATCCTCGACACGCTCGACATGGTGGCCATGCAGTACGGCGATAACAAACCCAAGGTCATCATCGCGCACACAGTCAAGGGGCGCGGCGTCTCCAACTGGGAGGCGCTGCACATGCACCTGGGCCGCGGCGAAGAGATGATGAAGGGCGTGCGCGAAGGGAGAGCCAAATATGGC
>JAFGIH010000484.1 GCA_016929985.1 Thermoleophilia bacterium
GTTGGCGGCAAGCACTACCGAAATCGGGACTTGCGTCAGAGCCATCAGCCCAAAGAAGGTCAGAATCCTCTTGTAGTGGGCGATGCGCGAGTCAAGGTCGGAGAAGAGCTCGAACGGCCCGCCGGCGGCGCGTCTGCGGAAGTACGCCCAGTTCATGTAGGTGTCGACCGTCTCCACCCCGGCGTCGGCGACAAGGGCCAAGTATCCACTGCTCGCCGGCCTGCGCGCGTCTTCCTCGAGGAACTGAATGCGATAGATCCACTCTCCCGGCTCGCCCCGTTCGAATGTGTAGGTGCCCCGACCGTAGTGGACGAGATTGAGCCCCTTGGCAGCCATCGCGTTCAGCCAAGCCTCTTCTTTTTCGAAGTCGCAGTAGAGCCGGTGTACGGTCCGTTGGCTCATTTCCGGCCCTCCCTCTCGACCCGCTCTACGATGCCACGTCCGTTGCGGAGCAGTTCGTCCAGTCGTTGGAGTTCGGTATTGACGACGGCGCGTCCGACTTCCGTGATGACGTACTCCTTTCTTCGAGTCGAGGGGTCCCCCTCGATGGGTCGGATCCAACCCTTCTCGGTCAGCGTGGTGAGCGCCCCGTACAGAGTCCCGGCCCCGAGATTGGTCCGGCCGGCGCTCAACTCGCTCACGTACTGCATGATTCCGTACCCATGCAGTGGTGTGTGCAGCGCGAGCAGAATGTAGTACACCGTCTCGGTGAGCGGCCCTTGCGGCTCCGCGGGCATGGATGACCTTCCTTTTGAGTCCAGATCGGCGACGGCCCCGTAGCTCGTCAACCGCTATATCGTTATCCGTTATAGCGTGTCACGATGTATGTGTCAAGCTTGTAGCGGCACTTCAAGACATGCCATGCACGTGGGAAGATGGGTCGATGGCATGATCGCAATCCGAAACATCGCCCGCAACAAGAGGAGGAGTCTCCTGACCGCCTTGGGCGCCGCGGTCGGGATCATGATCCTCTCCTCTTTGACCTCCGTGAGCGAAGGTCTGCGGAGCCAGATCCAGGACACTATACAGACCTACGGGATAGACCTCGCAGTGCAGTCCAAGGGCGCAGCGAGCCCGTTCGGCTCGAAGATCACGTCCGACGACTACGAGGCCCTCGCAGGAACCGAGGGAATAGAGAGCGTCTCCTCGATGGTCATCGGTGCGGTCAAGACCCCCTGGAATCCCTACTTCTTGGTGATGGGCATCGCGCCGGTCGACACTCTTGCAGAGAGACTGAACATCCTTGACGGGAGCATGCTCGAGGCGGAGAAGGGGGGCATCTTGCTGGGCCAGCTCGCTTCCAAGACGGCCGAAGGTGGTGTGGGCGACCGGCTCTCTCTGTCCGGGCAAGAAGAGTATGCCGTCAAGGGGATCTACGCGAGCGGCAGCAATATGCTCGACAACGCCGCTGTCCTGGACATCAGCGACGCCCAGAGGATCCTGAGTAGAGAAGGGTTCGTCAACCTGGCCCTCATCCGGCTGAAGCAAGGCGTACCCGTCGCAGAAGCCGCGGACCTGATCGAGGCTCGCCTCCCGGGGCTGTCGGTCGTGCGCAGCGGGGAATTCGCGGGCCAGATCTCGCTGATACGCGTGGTGGACACCTCAGCGTGGGCCATCTCCCTCATCGCGCTGCTCGGCAGTTGCATCGTCGTGATGAACACCCTGGTCATGGCGGTCTCAGAGAGGACGAAGGAGATAGGCATCCTGATGGCGATCGGTTGGAGCAGGTCCCGGATAATGCGGACGATCGTCTGGGAGTCGCTCATCATCTGCTTCGTGGGGGGCCTTGTGGGCTGTCTGGTGGGTCTGTTCCTCATATGGGGACTTCAGTTCGTGCATCCCGCGGGGCTCTGGCTGTGGGCATCGGTTTCGGGCATCCCCCGGGTAGTCCTGATCTCGGTGGGCATCTCCTTGCTCTTGGGAGTGGTGAGCTCCCTGTATCCCGCCTTCGTCTCCACCAGGCTCCAACCTGCGGAGGCGTTACGCCATGAGTGACACGCCCAACGTCCTCTTGATCACCTTCGATTCGCTGTCGGCGCGGGACATGTCCCTCTACGGATACCGGAGGGCCACCACCCCGTTCATCGACAGCTTCGCGGACCAGAGCTACGTGTTCGACAACATGCAGGCCAATTCCAACTCCAGCATCCCCAGTCTTGCCAGCATACTGACCGGCAGGTATCCGCTGAAGCACGGCTCCGAAAGAGCGCGCGCCCTGCTGTCCAACAGGAGCAGAGCCGACGACCTGGCCGATGTCTTGAGAAGCAAGGGTTACCGGACCGCGGCGGTCATCGGGTTGAGCGTCGGGTATCTCTGGGTCAATTCACTTGGGCAGGCCGGCCAGGGCTGGATGGGCAGGATGATGGCGAGCCGCTTCAAGGGTAGGAGCGTATCCGGAGTGACCACCTCCCTGGATGCTACATTCCGGAAGACGTTGGAGGTCCTGGATTCGGCCTGCCGGCCCTTCTTCCTGTGGCTGCACATCTATCCGCCCCACGAGCCCTATCTTCCCTCCAGGTCGTTCAGGGGCGCCTTCGTGCAAGAGAAGGTCTTCGACGTCA
>JAFGIH010000485.1 GCA_016929985.1 Thermoleophilia bacterium
GCGCGTCGCCCGCGTCGAGCGACGGGAGCACCAGGTCGGCTGTCAACAACTCGTCCTGGACCTCCCGCATCCAGAGAAGCGAACCGTTGGTGATGACGGCCACTGGTATGTCCGTCAGACCCCGGATGCCCTCGATGAGTGTGCCCAGATCAAGTTCGAGAGTCGGCTCGCCCGATCCCGCAAGGGAGATGTAGTCGGGGTGATCGCCCGCGCGCAGCTTTTCCTCGATCTCTGCCAGCACGGTAGCGACAGGGGTGTAGTTCCGACGTTCGGAGGTCTTGTCCGTGGTGCGGGCGAGCTGGCAGTACACGCAGTCATAGGTGCAGGTCTTGAACGGCACCAGGTCGACGCCGAGGGACCGACCCAGACGACGCGACGGGACCGGTCCGTAGACGTACCTACGACTAGGACTAGGCTTTTCCACTACCTCTCCCGTGCGAACGGCCAAGCCATGATGCCGCCCTCCATCACTCGTACGTTCTTCCAGCCGTTGGCCTCCAAGACAAGGGCCGCCTCGTAGCCGCGCAGCGATATCTTGCAGAAGCAGACGACCTCTTTGTCTTTGTCCGCCGGCAACTCGTGAAGGCGTTTGCGCAGGGCTCCCAAGGGGATAAGCGTCTCGCCGATGCCGAGGCGCATGGTCTCGAACTCATCCGGACCGCGCACGTCCAGCAGCAGCGGCGGATCGGACGACTCCGCCTTGGCTTTCACCTCTGCGGCCGTGACCCCCTTGAGCCGACCCTTCATCTTGTTCTGCATAAGGTGTGCCGTGGCGACGAAATGGTCGACGGCCAACGAGAAGGGCGGTGCGTAGGGAAGGTCGGCATTGACGAGGTCTTCAACGGCCAGATTCCCTTGGATGGCCATGGCCCACTGCGCGATCTGCTTGGCCACCGCTCCCGGGCCCACGCACTGTGCGCCCAGGACGCGACCGGTGAATCGGTCGGCGATCAGCTTGGTGATCAGCAGTTTGCCGTTCATGAAGTTCGGTTTGTCCAGACTGGCGTTGATAACGGTCACGATGTCGTCGAAACCGTTCTGCCGAGCCACGCGTTCGGAGAGGCCCGTCGTCCCGGCGGCATAGTCGAATATCTTGCAGATGCCGGTCCCGATAGTACCGGGGAAGGTGACGGTGTTGCCGAGCACCGCGTTCTCTCCCGCCACACGTCCCTCGAGGTTGGCCAGGTCTCCATACGGGGCGTGGACCCGTTTTCCGGTGATGCGATGCTGGATCTCGACGCAGTCACCGGCTGCGTAGATAGCGGGGTCGGAGGTTTGCATGTACTCGTTCACGACCACGCCGCCGGTAACGCCGATATCCAGGCCGGCTTCCTGGGCAAGTTGGCTGTTGGGTCTCACTCCGACTGCCACTACAGCCAGTTCGCAAGGCAGTTCCGTCCCGTTCGCGAGTTTGACACCGACGAGCTTGCCGTTCTCACCCAAGAACGCGGCCAGACCGTTGTCGGTGAAGACGTTCACCGACTGGCTCAGGTGCATTTCGACAAGGCGGGCCATCTCCCAGTCAAGGAAGGTGAGCAGTTGAGGCAACAACTCCACCACCGACATCTCGATCCCGGCCAGATGGAGGGCCTCGCAGGTCTCGATTCCGATCAGACCGCCGCCTATGACGACCGCCTTCGTGATCGACTTCTCGTCGCGTATCTTGCGGAGGTAATCGGCATCACGGATGGTCTGGAGAGTGGTTATCCCCTCGAGGTCTCGCCCCGGGACCGGCGGGATATTGGGTAGGGCCCCGGTAGCCAGCACGAGCGAATCGTAGGGCACCTGCTCGGTCTCACCCGTCCGCAGATGGCGGCAAAGGACGGTCTTGTTGGCTCGGTCGATGGATATCGCATCGGTCTCGGTACGGGCCACGATGCTCTTGGCGTTGATGTAGTAGACGGGGTCGCGCACCACGCCGGTGGAACTGCACAAGAGCGCATTGCGGTCGTCGAAGAAGCCTCCGACGTAGTACGGATAGCCGCACGACGCCATAGAGAGCTCGGGAATCCTCTGGATGATGGTCACCTCGGCGCTCTCGTCGAGACGCCGGGCTTTCGCCGCCGCCTTCGGCCCTGCCGCGGAACCGCCGACGACTACGATCTTCTTTCTCTCAGCCATGTCCAGTCCTCTCGTATCGGGGAATGCCGCAATCCAGGCAGGCGTCTACTTCCCTCAAGCAGCTCCCGGTCAAACGGGTGTCGAGTTGATTCATTCTCTCGTTAAAATGTACTACTATCTATATGCAACTGCCAGTTAGATTGTCAACACACTTATGGAGAAGGCCATGATCACCGAGGATCTCCGTACTCACTTGATCACCAACTTGCCCGAGCAGCGTCTGGCTGATGTGCGCATAGGCTTGGGATACTCCGCGGTCATGCTCGACGATGGCAGCGTGGGGGTCGCTTACACGTTCCGGGATAATGCCCCCGGCGGCTGTTCGGTGTTCATGGGGAAGCGTCCCCTGGCCGGCAGCACCACTACGGAGGTACTGGAATACCTGGGGTCGACCGACGAGATCGAACGTACGGTCGGACTTGCGGTAGCCAACGCGCTTGCGAACCGGCACGGCGCTGGTCAGAACGAAGGAGACATCCTCGACACACTCTCGATCGGATTCATGGACCGGGTCGGCATGGTGGGATATTTCGGCCCCCTTGTGGCGCCGCTCGAGAAGCGTGTTCGGGAACTCGTCATCTTCGAACGGAACATGGCTCGTTCCGAACGGGTGCTACCGGCGGAGGAGGCTATCACTGAATTGCCGCGCTGTGACGTGGCTGTGATCACAGCCACCGCTCTCATCTCGGACAGTCTCGACCGTCTACTCGAGGCGGCCGCCGGGTGCCGCGAAGTGGCCGTGGTCGGCGCCTCCACTCCGCTCGTGCCCGACGTGTTCAAGTCGCTGGGAGTGACGCTGCTCAGCGGAATCGTGGTGGCGGACGGCGCCGGCATCTTGCAGATCGTCAGCGAGGCGGGCGGTATGGGTCTTTTCGGGCGGCGCGTCCACAAGGTCAACGTCAGGCTATGAGTGGGTGAATCCCATGGGAGCGAATACCTGCGTGTTTGCCAGCCCCAGGGGGCCGTAGACTCTTGACTGGCTAGTGCGCTCCGTGATACATCTATATATCTAGATGAACCGGGCATGGACCGGGTCTATCTAGGTGGATAGGATCCAGAGCCTCGAACCTGCAAGGAGCACGATGGCCTTACCGTCGGGGGGTTTGTTCCAGGACCGGCAGAAGCGGTTCGACGACGCCATCCGTCTCGAGGTGCCCGACAGAGTCCCGCTCGAGATCAACTTCGGCTACTTTCCGGCCAAGTACTGTGGGGTCTCTTATTCGGCGTCGTACTACGACTACGACGCGTGGCTCTCGGCGTGCAAGAAGACAGTGCTCGACTTCGGCGCCGACATCAGCAGCGTGCAGAACTTTTTTCCCGGCGTCATCCTGGAGCAGGTCGATCCTCACATAATCAGGTGGCCGGGGCGGTGCGGCGCGCAGATCCAGTCGCACCAGATCATCGACGGCGAGTACATGCTCGGCGCCGAGTACCCACATCTCATCTCGGATACCACCGATTTCGTCTTCAGGCGTTACATGCCGCGCATGGCGGGCGTGATGAAGGGTTGTGCGTCGATCCCCCCGTTACCGTCTCCTGAGATGGGGCATCGTACCGTCGTGGCGCTCGCTGAGATGCTGGCCTCGCCCGAGGTGGCCGAGACGATTGAGAGACTCCAGAAGATCGGTCGGGAGTTCCAGGAATGGAGGCCCAAGCTCAAGGCTTTCGACGGCGCGTTCGCGGAGCTGGGTTTCCCGCCCATGGCCGACCGCTTGACCCTGGCGCCGTACGACGTCATCGCCGACAACCTCCGGGGCATGCGGGGCACCATGATGGACCTCTACCGGCACCCCGACGAATTGGGAGAAGCCTGTGAATCCATATTGAGAGTGCTGCTCGACCGCATCGGGACGCCGGTCGAGGGTGGCGTCAACAGGGTCGCCATCCCGCTCCACTTCGGCTCCGAGGGCTTCTGCTCGTTGCAGCAGTTCGAGACTCTCTACTGGCCCACTCTCAGACGCCTCATCGTCGGGCTCATCGATCGCGGTTTCACGCCCCTCGTCATGACCGAGGGCGACTACACCTCCCGTCTCGAGTACCTGCTTGAGATACCCAAGGGCAAAGCCTTCGTGCATTTCGACACCACCGACATGTTCAAGGCAAAAGACGTTCTGGAAGGGCACCTCTGCATCAGCGGAAACATGCCCGTCTCGTTGCTCGCGGTGGGGACTCCGGACGAGGTCCGGGAAATGGCGAAACGGCTCATCGACTACTGTGGGCGCGACGGCGGCTTCGTCATGTCTTCGCGCACTCCCGTCGACGACGCGCGCCCAGAGAACCTCAAGGCTTTGATCGACTTTACGGTAGAGTATGGTGTGTATGCCTGAGCGGCCTGTGCAGATCGAGTTGTCCCTAAGCTCGTGACCCTGGGAGACGGGAGATGACGTCCTACATTGTGCGCCGGGTGTTATGGGGGATCGTGGTCCTCTTCATCGTATCCGTGATCGTCTTCTTCTCGGTGCGGCTGCTGCCGGGAGACCCAGTGCTCATGTTCGTGGCGCAGCAGTCGTCGGGCTCGGGCATGACTGAGGAGCACATGCAGCAGTTGCGGGTCGAGTACGGGCTCGACAAGCCCGTCATCGTGCAGTTTGGCAACTGGCTCAAGGGGGTTGTCACAGGGGATCTAGGTGAGTCGATCCGAGCCCGGACCGACGTGGCCAGTCTGCTGGCGAAATTCCTACCCATCACGTTGGTGCTGGGGGTGATTTCGGTAATAATCAGTACGATCCTGGGCGTCTTCTTGGGGTTGATGGCCGCCATCCGACGAGGTACCTGGATAGACACCTTGGTGACCATCTTGTCCTACGTAGGCCTGGTGATTCCGGTATTCCTGCTGGGGTTCGTGCTGATCTACGTCTTCGGGCTGAAGCTGGGGTGGCTGCCCATCGCGGGGTACAAGCTGCCCTGGGATGACTTCGGAGCGAGTGTCAAGCACAGCGTGATGCCCGTGATCTGTCTCGCTGCGACTCCTCTGGCCGTCACGGCTCGTCAGATGAGGTCAAGCGTGCTGGAGGTCAACAACATGGACTACGTCCGGACGGCGTGGTCCAAGGGTCTCCGCGAGCGGCTCGTCGTCACAAGGCACATCCTTAAGAACAGCCTCGTGCCGGTCGTTACGTTGCTCGGTATCAGCATCGGCATCATCTTCGGCGGGTCGGTCATCGTCGAGATCATGTTCGCCATCCCGGGAATGGGCCGGCTCCTCGTGCAGAGCGTCTTCAATCTCGATTACGTCGTCATCCAGAGTGGGACGTTGATCCTCGCGGCCATGATCATTTTGGTCAATCTGCTGGTTGATATCTCGTATGGTTGGTTCGACCCAAGGATCAGATATGAGTGAGGTCTCGAGCATCCAGGAACCCGAGATCGTCGCTGCGCCTCGGGTGAGCGAGTGGAAACGCTTCCGCAGGATCTTCTTCCAGCGCAAGCTTGTGACGTTTGGGCTGATCGTGCTGGTGCTGCTCGTCATCGTGGCGATCTTCGCCCCGTTCATCGCGCCACACGATCCCTACGCGAACGTGATGAAGAACGCACTCAAGGATCCGACCAGTTCGTACATCCTGGGTACCGACACTCTCGGCCGCGATGCCTTCAGCCGCCTCGTCTACGGTGCGCGGACGGCGCTCTATGTCGGTTTCGGCACCGTTATGGTCTCCGCCGTCATCGGGATGCTCTTGGGGCTCTTGGCCGGGTATCTGGGGGGCGTCGTGAACGGCGTCATCATGCGTGTCATGGACGCTCTGATGGGCTTCCCCATGTTGGTGTTGGCCCTGCTCCTCGCCGCGGTGCTGGGGGGAGGGCTTCAGAACGTGGTCATTGCGCTGGCTATCGCCACGCTGCCGGGGTACGTCCGCCTGATGTGCGCCGAGACCATGAGCGTCAAAGAGAACGAGTACATCATGGCGCA
>JAFGIH010000486.1 GCA_016929985.1 Thermoleophilia bacterium
GCTACCGGCGGATCGCGATCGCGCCGATGCCGGGCGGCGGGCTCACCTGGGCGCGGGCCACGTACGCGTCGGTGCGCGGCCCGATCGCCTCAGGATGGGCGATCGAGGGCGGGCGGATGCGGATGGAGGTCGTGATCCCGCCGACGGCCACGGCGACCGTGACGCTGCCCGGCGCGACGGCCGGCGACGTGCTCGAGAGCGGCGGCCCCCTCGCGGAGGCCGAGGGCGTGACGACCGTCACGCAGACCGGTGAGAGCGTCCGGCTCGAGATCGGCTCGGGATCCTACCGCTTCGAGTATCCGGCGTAGGAGCAGAGTGCCTTGCGAGGGTGAGGGCACCCAGCAGGCCATATCGTCGGTTGAGAGCAGGGCCGGACCATTCCGGTGGTAAGCCGGCTCGCCGCAAGATAGGCGCCGCAGGGCGGACTCCGGCCCTGCCGGCCTGATGGCGCACAACAGCGGGCCAGTGCCTGCAGAGCCTGGGATGTGCCCGTCCGAAGCGACGTCTCATCGCATCCAAGTGTATGCCTAAGGTCTGCCCAGGGCTAGCTCTGCACACGTGCTTGCGCCCTGAAGCATATGCGCCTATAATGAGCATGGATCGGCTGCGGCAGCCCGCCGGCCCGACCGTACCGCCTGTGGCATGCATCGGCATCGCTGGTGTCCTCTTACCCACCACGGACGGCGGCGCAGCGCTCGCACTCTAGAGCTACCAACACGACCCAACCCTGTTCCGTTCAAGTTTCTCAGAACCTCACACCCTCGCTGTGGGCCAACAGACGCCGTCGCGCCACGCCTTGGTCTGCCACACCTGGAGGCGGATCGCTGCAGACCGATGCCTTATCGGGTACCCTTTCAGTCATTCGGTCTATCAGAGGGAGGCGAGGTGAGATGAGAGTACATCGTGCCGGCCTGTGTTGTTTCGTCGTGGTTGGGGCGCTGCTTGCAGGAGGAGTCATGCTGCTGGTGACTGCGAACGGCGCCGCACTGGGATCGATCCCGCCGCCGGAGCCATCGACGAGCGCGGAGCTGCTTCCGCTGGTTGAGACGACGTTGCAGCCGTCGGACCATCCTGTCCTGAGCGACGTGCGCGTCCGCAGGGCGATCGCATACTGCACGGACAAGGACGCGCTGATCGCGGCGGCCTACCCCGAGCTGACGCCAACCGAACGTGAAGCGCTGGTCTCGGACAGCTTCATCTCCGAGGACAGCATCTACTATGCGGAGCCCGCGACACTCTATCCCTACGCACCCGCGACGGGCAAGGCGCTGCTCGAGGCAGCCGGCTGGGCGCTCCCTGCAGGTGAGGACATCCGCGTCAAGGATGGCAAATCCCTGTTGCTCACGCTAAAGACGACCGACTCCGCACTTAGGATCGCCTTTCTCACCGTCTTCGAAGCACAGATGCAAGCGTGCGGCATTGACGTCATCCGACTCCATCTGCCCGCGCTAACTGGCATCTTCTGGCGCGACTTCGAGGCGAGCGAGTTCGCCTGGAACTTCGCTGACGTCGATGATCCGGGCGGGGACTGGTTTTATGCCTGCGAGAACATCCCGTCGCCCGACAACGACTGGACCGGGGGCAATGTGATGGGATGGTGCAACACGCAGGCCTCGGAGGCAATCTCCTTCGCCAGTGACACAACACTCACGCCCGATCAGCGCCGGGCCTACTACGAGACCTTCATCGATCTCTTCGCCGAGGATGTACCCGTCTTGCCGCTGTTCTGGCGTCCGGACTCGACGACCTGGGAGCACATTGGCTTCAACCTGGAGACGTACCTGCAGCAAGTCGACGCCACGCCCGCCATAGGCGCCGTGCTGCTGTTCTCACACTATAACGATGCGCACGGCACGGTCGCTGTGCCGCCCGGTGCTGTGACACAGACGACCGGCATCGGCTTCTACCCGCTGGTCGAGAGCGAGCATCCGGCTCCGGAGGGCTTCGTGCATTTCGTCTACGACGCGTTCAGGTTGAGCGCGTTTCTGGAGGGCGTTCCCCAGGACACTCATACGTTCGCGAAGCCTATCACGGTAACCCTCAACTACTTCTGGCCCGGGGTCCCGGGGTGGCAGGCCCGCTACGACGAGACGTCCCTGGTGCTTTTCGTGTGGGATGGAGATGCCTGGCAAGACGCTTATCTGACGTGTCCCGAAGGGAGCCGGTACAAGGACCATAGTCTCGCAGCTGACCAATATGTGGTCAGGGTGTGTCATACTGGGGAGTTCAGCCTGATGGGGGAGCCGACCGAGCGGGTCTATCTCCCGTTCGTGGCGCGCGACTACGTCCCCGGGCGGCTCTTTTTCGACGACTTCTCCGACCCGAGCAGTGGGTGGTTCGTGGGCGACGAGGGCGGCGTCTCGTTCAGCTATCAGGAAGGCGAGTACGAAGCCGACGTTCATCAGGCGCATACGGGAGTCTCCGCAGAATCGCCCTTAAGCAGTCTGTCCGGCGAATTCGCCCTCGAAGCCGATATGCGCCTATCGGCGGGAACGAACATCGAGTACGGCATCGGCTGGGGCGGCCTGTGGGGTTTCTACACCTTCAGGGTCTGTCCGGGGACGCAGGACTACCGCCTCTTGCTCTGCAGCGGCGGCTGCGCCACGCTCGCGGATGGCTCATCTCTCGCCATCAGTCCCGCCGGCGGCTCGAACCTTCTGAGAATGGAGCACGTGAACGACAGCATCGACGTATACGTCAACGGGCAGCTCCTGGGGAGCGCCGCTGCCGTCGCTGACGCGTCCTTTGGCGGCCACGCATGGGTGGAGGTGCAGTCGATCGATGCACCCGCGACCGCGCGCTTCGACAACTTCACGGTGTGGCGCCTCCCCTGAGGCGCCACCCACCTTGGCGTCAGTCTACGGTTCGGGCTCCTCGGGATCGACGTTCATCATCGGCCCATACTTGCCGGTGGAGATGATCACGTCGACAGCGCCGTCCTGGGAGAGCGCGTAGGCCCGGTCGAGCTGCGCCCTGGACTGCGCTTCGGTCTCGTACCACCGCGGCGACCTTCTCGGGTCTCGGGCAACCCGTCGTGCACGGTCCCGGGGCACTTGTGATCACGGCCCGGCGGAATCCTGGACGCTCATCGCGCAGCGGAATCCCAGGGCGTTGTCGCTGTGCGTCGGGTCCTCGGGTATGCGAAACGCCACCTGGAAGGGGCCGGTCCACGGATGGTCCCAGGCGCCACCGCGGATCACGCGCCCCGTGCCGCTCTCAGGTCCGGGCGGATTGCGGTCCGGCGATCCGGCGTAATAGGTCTCGCTGTACCAGTCGTTGACCCACTCCCAGACGTTGCCCGCCATATCGAGCACCCCGTAAGGGCTCGCGCCGTCCGGACGGGCGCCCACCCTGTCGGTGTCGCCGGGGCAC
>JAFGIH010000487.1 GCA_016929985.1 Thermoleophilia bacterium
ATGCGCAAGGCCGACCTGGAGAAGGTGGGCGTGGCTTTCATGACCATGAACGGGATCATCAGCGTGGTGTTCTTGTTCTTCACCACCTTGAGTCTCTTCGTGCCATGAGCGGCCGCCGCGACGACGACGCGCGGGGCCGGACGGCCGCGGCCAGCCGCACCGCGGGCGCAAGCGCCCGGACGGGCAACGGCGTCGACGCCACCCCCGAGCCGGGCAAGATCCAGCAGATGTTCGACGGCATCGCCGGTTCGTACGACCGGATGAACAGCCTGATGACGGCGGGTCTTCACCACCGCTGGCGGGAGATGGGGGTGATGCTGAGCGGCGTGAGGCCGGGCGACTCGGCGCTGGACGTCTGCTGCGGCACCGGCGACTTCGCCTTCGCACTGCGCCGGGCGGTCGGGCCGGCAGGCCGGGTGGTCGGTGTGGACGTCTCCGAAGAGATGCTCAAGGTCGCGCGCGACAAGTGCGGCCGCAATCAGCTTTACGTGGAGTTCCACACCGGCGACGTGCTCGACCTGCCGTTCCCGGACGGGGCGGCCGCCGCGACGACGGCACCGGCCGCGCCCTCCAGGCCGGCCGCGGGCCAGGCCGCACGGGCGGCGATAGGCGCCGCGAGCCGCGGTTTCGACGCCTGCACGGTGGGCTTCGGCATCCGCAACGTGAGCGACATCACGCAGGCCTTCCGCGAGATGCGCCGGGTGTGCCGGCCCGGAGGCAGGGTGGTGTGCCTCGAGATCACCCAGGCCAAGATCCCGGTGTTCAAGCAGTTCTACGGCCTCTGGTTCGACCATGCCGTACCCCGGCTGGGCAGGCTCGCCGCCCAGAACGGCGCCGCGTACAGCTACCTCCCCGCTTCGGTGAAGCGGTTCCCCGACCCCGACGACCTCAAGGGGATGATGGAGGACGCCGGTCTGCGGAACGTCCGCTACGAGATCCTGGCCGGGGGGATCATCGCGCTGCATCACGCCCTGGCGTAGACTAGGGCCCGGGGGCGACCCGCCAGTCATCCAAGCGGATGCCGTTCTCCCCCCAGACCACGTTGCCGTCCATGTCCAGCTTCTGGATCCACGACTCTCCGCTCCACGTGTCCGCCGTCGAGAAGAACACGGCATCGCCGCTCGACGCGACCGGCCGGTATGAGGCCAGACCGATGGCCACGCCGTTGTTGGGCCACAGTCTTTTGCCGGCCAGATCCAGACGTTGCGCGTAACGCTTGGTCACCTGGCCCTCGAGGTTGTCCCAGGCTGCAATGATCCCGCCCGCACCGTCGCCGGCCGCGGAGTAGTAGAACTCGTTCGAAGACGCGCTGGCGTCCGTGATCCTGACGAGCTCCGGTCCGCCATCACCCCACGTCTCCCTCCCCGCGCCGTCGACGTGACTCGCAAGCAGGGACTGCCCACGTCTCCAAATACGGAACACGCCGCCTCTGTCATCCTCGACAAACGCACCGGCCTCGACTCCCCCGCTGCCCCAGGTGACATCGTAGGTATTGGTCCATAGGAGCCTGCCGTCGCCACCGACGCTGCACATTGTGAGCGGGACCTGCTCCCACCGGTGGCTCCAGATCACGAGCACTCCACCGTATTCGTTCGGTGCCATCCGAAGGCTGTATCCCGAGGGGTCTGGAGCCTGTCCGGGCTGCTGATGGCCTTTCTGCAGCATGATAGCCTTGGGCCACGCGAATCTGCCTGACTGGTCAAGAACCTGCAACTCAATGGCCGCGGTACGCTCGTCCACCCACGCCACCCAGGTGTTCCCATGTTGATCGGAGGTGACGGCGAAGCCGTCCGCATCAGCGATCCACGAACACCCTTCCGGCCACAGTGGAACGCCGTCGGCGCCTAGTCTCTGGAAGAGAAGGCTGCGATCCGCATCGATCCAGGCGGCAATGGACCCCCCATCCCTGACACACTCGAGGGAGACAGGGTAGCCGACCTCCAGTGGCTCTGCGTCCCACACCGGGTTGCCGCTGCCGTCCAGCTTCCGCCCAAACAAGCGGCCATCGTAGACCCAAAGCACGGTGACGTTCCCAACCTCGTCGACGGCCGCATGCGGGCGACCGCCCCCGGTTGGGCGCCGGTTGCTATCGCGATCCGCCTCCCCAGCATCCAGCCGGATGCCTATCTCACCCCAGAGGCGGTCCCCGGCAGGGCTGAGCTTCTGCACGAATGCGTCGGGAGCAGGAGCCAGACGCGTGGAGGTGTTGGGAAACCCTCTCTGGTAGACGACGAACACGTAGCCCTGGCCGTCGACCGCGACGACCGGGTCGCTAATGGGGTAGGTGGGGGGATAGCCGGGTCCGCAACCGGTGGGTCCCAGACCAATAGCGGTGCAGACTACGACACCGACGAGGCCGGCAATGATGCGCATGCGTTTGGAGCCGAGAGTGACGCGCGCGCGTACTCTACTCCCCATGCCAGATCACCTTGCCCTTGGTGTTGATGTAGCTTGGCGAGTTGGCGCCTGATTTGTATGGAGGCCGGACTGCAGCCACGCCCCCCGAGAAATCCCTGGCAACCGCGTACTTCATGGGGATCACGACCTCGCCGGTCTTGTCGATGTAGCCCCATTTGGCATCCGTGTGGACCACCGCCCTGCCCTCATGGAAGTCCCCGGCGGACCCGAACTGCGGTTCGATGACCCAGGCACCCGTCTCGTCGACATAACCCCACTTGGCAGAACCGTTCGCGGCCGCGGCCAGGCCCTCGTGGAAGTCGGCGGCATAGTCGAACTGCGGCGCGATGACCCAGTTGCCCACGTTGTCCACGTATCCGGCTAGGAAGGGGATGTTCGACGTCGACCGCACCGCGACGAGACCCTCTGCGAACCCCGTGGAGAAGGGATCGGAGCACGAGTCGGGCGTGCCCGACGCCAGCTCCACGACCAGCTCGCCGGCTTTGTCCACGAACCCCCGCATGCCCTGTCC
>JAFGIH010000488.1 GCA_016929985.1 Thermoleophilia bacterium
CCCCGGGAGCGGCCTCACCATCCTGCCGCTCCCGGAGCGCCTCGCCTCCATCACCACGGTGGTCTCCGCCGGCCTGGGAGACATCACCACTTCCGTTCAGACCACCGTGGGCGGCTGGATCCTGGAGGGTGTCTATCCCCGCCGCTACCACTTCCGATCGCCGGTGACCGTCACCGGCAAATGGGGTCTTGCCTGTCCGGCCAAAGGGGCCCGGGTGCTTATGGACGTGATCGAGGCTCTGGCTGTGCGCCGGGCCGATCCCGTCAGCCACCGTGACGAGCTCTCCCCCTGGGGATCCGTCGCCGACGGAGGTCTGCGCGCCGATCGGGACTCGGCTCATCGCGAGGAGACGCTCGAGAACCTGCTCACCTACGACCTCAAGAAGAAGCTCGCCGGTCTGTATCGGCCCGACGTGGTGGCCGTGGTCTGATGTTCGATCTGATCGTCGACATCTACGCCGTGCCGGAGCAGACGGTGAACGCTGAGCCCATCGAGAGCGACGGCACCATCCTTCACGCGGACGTGCCGGCCGCCTTTCTGCGCGTCTCCGGGCAACGGCGGTATCTGTCGGCCGGCGCCGGCGTGGTACTTGATGCCCGCATGGCCCTGGAATACCGAACCGGGCTGACCGATCGCTGTGAGATCCGCAACGTGCGGACTCGGGAGGGTGTGCCGATAACGGGGCTGCCGACCGCCTATCGCATCCAGTTCCCGCAGGAAGGTCGGCGCCGGCATCACCTGGAGCTCGATCTACAGGTGCTTGAATGACCCACGTGCTGGAGATCCCGGTCACGCTCGAGGTCCAAGGCATCGACCCGTCCGCATTCGTCTGGGCCATGCACATATTCCGCGAGGAGTTGACGGAGGCCTGTCGGGACATCGGCCTGCACGTCTCGGAACGGGTGAAACGCATCATCGTCGAAGACAAGATCTGGTACACCGGCACGCTTCTCAACTCCATCACCTGGTCGCTCATCGAGGAGACGGCAGCGACCATCGGCGTGGCGGTCGGCACCAACGTCGAGTATGCCAGGTGGGTGGAGTACGGCACGGTCCCTCACTTCGTGCCCTTTCACATGGCCAAGACACTCTACGATCAGGCCCTTCATCAGTGGGGATGGATTGTGCCCAAAGCCAGGAATGTCCCCGTGACGCGGCCTTCCAAGGCGGTCTCGGCGGGTCCTGGCGGATACACCATGATCACGGGCAAGCACCAAACCTATCTGACCAAGCACCCGGAGCGTCTCTGGCTCCAAAAGGACGCCAAGTCGCGTCCCGCTTGGGGTGTCTTTGTCTCCGGCGAGCCGCAGCCCTTCTTCTGGCCGGGTTGGGAGCAGTCGGTGGCCTGGGTCGAGCGAAGACTGCTCCGAGCCTGCGACACAGCAGCCCAGCGGATAAGCGCAGGAGGATGAGATGCCGGTCATCAGCTGGCCACATGCCCACGCGGCCCACGCCATCGCCGACTTCCTGAAGGACGTGAGCGCCTGCGAGGATCGGGTGACCACCCGGCTGCCGCGGGAGCGTGTCTATCCCCTGGCCGTGGTGCAGCCGGCCGGGTTTGGTCCCTTGGGGTCTGATGCCGCCATCCAGGCCGACGAACCGCGGCTGCAGGTGGACGTGTGGGCCAAGACCCAGGAGCAGGCGCTGGCCATCGCGGCCGTCGTCTTCCGTCTCTTGGACGCACGCTTCGGTGGGGCCCTGCGCTTCATCACCCTTCTGACCGAGGATGAAGGTGAGCCCGGGTTCTACTACGAGACCAAGGTGGAGCGGATCGCCCGCTCGGGCGGGGGGGACGCGTGGTTCGATGAGATCGCTAAGAAGTTCCGGGTGACCGCCTTCTACAACGTGAAGGTGAACATCTGAGGCCCAGCTAGCGCCCCACAGGCGCGCTGTGTGCCCGCAGGTCGCGTTGATACGGGCTGAGGGACCATCTTCCTGCAGGGCTTTCTGTGGCCCACACGCGAAAGGAGAGCTCCTATGCCCTCGATCCAGATCACTGACGGGGCCCGCGTGGTCGTCGTCGAGGAGGTCTCCGAGCACCGGCCGGCTCCCCCGGTCGGCATGGAAGTCCTACCGACCGTAGACGGGGAGCTCGCCATATATGAGCGGGTGGGGCGCCTGCGGGAGGTACCGGTGGCCGGCCGGGTCAAGACCAAGACCGAGGCCGGCTTCCTGGAGGCCTTCCTGGCCGAGGGCCTGCCTCTTTACCTCACCGAGCGAGACGGCACCATAACTGCCGACTGGCGCATGAAGACGGATCCCCTGCCGAGTATCCGCCGCAAGGACGGGGACTCGGCCGACTGGATGGTAACGCTAACGCTCTGGAGGATGCCGTGAAGGAAGACGTAGCCCTGACCGCCACCGGAACCCCGGCCATCGTGCTGGGCAAGGACCGCTATCCCCTGGTGTTCACCATCGCCGGTATGAAGGAGTGGGCAGAGCATCAAGGGATCACGTTCGAGCAGCTGATGAAGGAGGGCTGGGACGCGAGCAGTCTCACTGAGGCCGACATGCGGTTGCTGCTCAGGATCGCTCTCGTAGGAGGAGAGCGGCGACGGGCGCTCTTTGACGGCGGGGATCCCAACCCGATCACCGATGAGCTGCTTGACCTAATCATGGAGCTGTCTCATCCCTCCGAGATCATCATCCTGCTCGTGAAGCTGTGGAACGAACCCCCCGCGAGCAAGCCGGACCCTCCCGCAGCCGAGTCACTCCTACCTGGGGACTGACTCTCAGGACCGTTCACCGCCTCGGGTACCACATTCCGGATCTGGCCTGGCTGACCCTGCGGGAGCTGGAGTACCTGTGGGGCGACGATGAAGAGCTGACGGTAGGCCCGGCAGACTCGGACGCGGCCTTCACTCTCTAGGAGCCCATATGCCGTTCGACCTTGAGACCAAGATCCGCATCGACTACTCGGAGGTCGATCGCCTCGACTCCGAGATCCAGGCCCGCACCTCCGGCGCTGCCGGCACGGCTAAAGTCAAACTGGCGCCCGAGCTTGACAAGGCCAGCCTGGATCCGGCCCTGCGAGATCTCAAGCGCGAGTTCGAAGCGAAGGTGCCCGGCATATTCGAGCCGCTGGGCAAAGGACTGGATCTATCTCCGGCTCGGCTCGAGGTACGCAAGCTCACCTCGGAGTTCCAAGATCAGTGGCAGAAGGCCGCCACCGCCTTTCAGACCGGGACCTCGGCCGACTTCATCAAGGCCCTGGAAGGAGTCGAGACCAAGGCCAGCGAGGTCGCGGCCGCTCTTGGCAAGGCCGAAGAGGTGAAGCTCGACACCACCAAAGCGATGAGCGGCCTCGAGGCTCTGAAGGGCAAGTACGACAACTTTCTTAGCGTCGCGACTAAGCCGGCGGCGCTGGGCGGGATGGGCCTCATGGCCGGAGGCACGATGCTGGCCGGATCCCTTATGTCATCGTCTATCCAAGCGGCCCAGGCCGAGAAGATGATGGAGAAGTCGACCAAGATGGTCTTCGGTACGGCGGCGGCGGAGTACGAAGCTCAGGCCCAGGCACTGGCCGACTCCACCGGGCGCATGGCCACGGAACTCCAGGCGGCTCAGATCGCTTTCAACAAGATGGCCGTCATGGCCGGCATGGAGAACAAGCCGATCAAGCCCCTCACGCAGTTGGCAACCGATCTGGCGGCCAACACCGGCCTTCCGCAGTACGCCAATGACATCCAGTCTGTGACCCGAGCCATCACCTCCGGTATCGAAGGCGCCGGGGGGGCTCTGCTCGACTTCGGGATCCGCATGGACGATGCGTACGTGCTGTCGCTCAAGGTGAACGCAGGCTTCGCGGCCATGGGCGATGCCATCACCCCCGCTCAGATGGCCCAGGCTCGCTACAACGCCCTCATGGAGCAGACGGCCGAGATCTACGGCACGGCAGGAGATACGGCCGACGACTACGGCCGAAGCATGCAAGTGTTCGGGCAGAAGATGCAGGGGGCGAAAGCGGCAGTTGGTGAGGTTCTGATACCCCTGGGGAACTCCGTCGCCGACTTTGTCTCGAGCATACCCAAGCCGCTTCTCACGGCGGGGATCTGGGCAGGCATCTTCACGGGGCTCGCGGCCGGGCTGGGTGGGCTCATCATCTTTCTGAACGCCCTCCGGAAGGCTGTCATCGACCTCGGGACCGCGGCCACTACCACGGCGGCCCAGGTCGAAACCGCAGCCGTGGCGGAGAAGGCGAGGGGCGCTGCAACCGGCGGAGGGCTACCGGGGGGCGGTCTTCCTGGCGGAGGGACTGGTGGTGGCCTCCTGGAGGGACTTCGCGGCCTCGTGGGCAAGTTGGGCTACTCCGGCGGTGGGCTCTCCGCCGGAGCGGGATACGCTGGGGTGGGCACTCTCGGGGCAGGCATCGCAGGGGGCATGATTCTGGCCGCGCCCGCGGTTATTGGGGCCGGGCTTCTGATGAAGTACGGCGAAAACATGGAGAAGAATGCCCAAGCCGAACTCGACGCGGCTACGGAGCGCTACAGGATGAATGCCGTCCGGGTCGCCAAGCTCACAGGGGCAACCATTCCGGCGGAGGCCGCCGAGCAGGCTGCACGGCAGGGCATAGACATGTCCCGCCAGATCCCAGGTGCCCCGACGATAAGAGTCATCCTCCAGGACAAGACAACGGGCGGCATAAGCGTGCTCGACGCGGCGGCATACGACGCGGGCAGCAACTACTAGGAGGCAGTCATGAGTCAGAGACTACTGACCGTGGAGGAGTACATCGCCTGGACGGATCTGCTGTGCGAGGCGATCAAGGTCCTGTTCACGGCCAAAGGCGACGAAGACACGCCGGCAACCGCAGCCTATCACTGCGCGGCTGCGCGCAACGCCATCACGGCGCTCGAGGATCCGGACGAGGCCAAGCTCACCGTCGATTTGCTCCCCTCCGCCATGGCCTTGGTGGCCAGAGCGGAGCTCGAGTCCGAGGTATCGAGCATGTTCTCCGGCTTCAACTCGGCCGTCATCGGCCACCTGGGGACGGACCTCAACGCCTGGCTCACCGCCGAGGGCATCCGGGTGAGCCACTGGTGGAAGCGTGGCGGCAACGTGACCATCGCCCCGGTGAACGTGTTTCCTCCCGTGACCACGCTGGGCTCGTTTGCCGTCACCGGATCCGGGGCCGGGACCTACACGGATTCAGGCCAGGTCGATACCTCCAAGTACGGCGGGGCTCAGATCCAGCTGGAGGTGACCGGCAACCCCATCCAAGCCGCGAGCATCGACGTGACGGTCACCGCTCGCACCGCGGCCGGGGCCACCGTAGTCCGTGAGAAGACGATCCCCAACGGCTCGACCGTAGGAACCACGTTCGATCTCGGAACCGAGGCCGATCGCATCGTGGACGTCACGGGCATCACCATCACCGGCGGCACCAACGGCGACGCCTTCCGCGTGCAGACCATGGAAGATGCGAGGTCCTGATGAAGAAGGCAGCCCTAAAAGAGCTCGAGGGCTCCGTGGCCACGGTCAGGTTCACGGGCGCGTCCGGCGGCACCAGCTACTCCTACGAGGGCGGCAAGGCGACTCTTGGGAAGGGTGAGACGGTCCGGGTGACCCTCAAAGGCCACTGGCTGGCTCTGCTCGCCTCCGGCAACGCGGAGATCGCCAAGTGAAAGTCTGCTTCGTGGTCGGCCAGGAGGACTCCGCCGAGATGCCCGGGGATACGCCGGAAGCCTACTGGCGCACCCTCTTGCCCTCCAAAGTGTTCGGGCGGGCTGTCGTGGTGGGGAGCCCGGGGGCGGCCGAGAAGGCCCTGGCCGCTGACGTCGTCTGGATCTATGAGCCGACCTGCCCGGCGGCAGCCGCTCTGGCCGAGGTCGCCCGACAGATGGACAAAGCGGTGGTCGTCGACTGGTCGGAGGACATCTACTCGCGGGGCGAGCAGGACCGCGACTACGCCGATGTCCGCATAGACTCAGCCGAGCGGACCATGACGGTCGCCAGTGTGATCGTCTGCAGTTCGGCGGCGCTGGCCCCCGCCTACGAGAACAAGGGGAAGCTCGCGGTCCTTGAGACCGTGCTGCCCTCGGAGGGTTGGGAGCCCGGCCGGCCGGACAACATCATCGCCTGGTGGTCTGACGGCAGGCAGAAGCGGGGGTTTGAGCGAATCGCCCCGGCCATGATCGAGGTCCTCGAGGAGACGAACGCGGATCTTCTCAACATACAGTTCGCTCACCACCAGCCGCTCATGAAAGGGGCGGTCGATGACAAGGAGCGGGCCAGAAGAGCCGCCCGGCTCTACACGTACTTCCCCGACGACCGGACCATGGGCATAGAGGAGACCCTGTGCCGATTCCGGGCCGTCTTCTCCCAGGCGGGGGTGAGTCTGGACTGCTACCTACCCGGGCCATATGGGGAGAGCGTGAGTGATGTCCCCATCCTGCGGGCGGCCGCTCTTGGCATCCCCACCGTCACCACCCGAAACGGCCCACCCCCGGGTTGCCTCACCGCCGATCCCTCGACCTGGAAAGAGGCGGTGCTCTCTCTCATGACCGATGCGGAGCTTCGGGCCCAGAAGTCAGCCGAGGCGCTGCTCTGGGCCGAGCAGCGCAGCACCTACGAAGGCTACCGAGCCTTCCTCGAGGGACTACGGGGCCCGCACATCTAGGCACAGCCCGCCCTCTCGGCCCAGCGCTACCCATCTCAAGGATCACGCGTCCCTTGGCGGGCGCTCACGTCCACCGTCCCCAGTTCTCAACCGACCTTGACAGGAGGTCAGGCGATGACCACCCATACCCATAAGATCCGCAAGACGGCCAAAGCCGATTCCGAGAAGCTGCCCGACATCAGCGGCACCAAGATCACCTACGCCGGCGGCACGGAATGCACGGTGGAGGTCACCCAGCGCATGGATTCCGAGCCCTCAGTCTCGGCCGGCTCCAACCTCAGCGTGGGTGCCTACACCGGCATCTGCGAACAGCAGCAGGCCGAGATCCTGCCTCAGTACAAGCTGGGCGGTGCAGTGGTCTGGGAGATAGTGACCACCCTCGCGACTGAGGGCGACTCCATCTAGTCCATGCGCACCTTCTTCGCAGGCCTGACGGGCGCGAACTGTACGCTGGGCGACCAGACGATCCTGTCGCTGGAGGCGACCGAGGATATAGACGCCGACTATGACACCGCGTCCGCCATCTGCATTGGGGACCCGCTCCCCAAGGGCGAGATGGTGGAGACGGTGGAGGGCGGGATGAGCACCGGGCTCTGGGAGGTGGAAGACCCGGTGCTCATCCGATCCAACAAGCGCACCTGGAAGCGCCCGCACGGAGGCGAGTTCGAGCACATCCCCATGGTCTCCTACCAGCTGCGGCGCAAGGGCTACCTGCAGGGACGGGCGACGCTGTCCAAGAGCACGATCGGCAAGGATGCCTACCCACCGAAGTTCTGCACCACGGCGCGCTACCGCGAGATGACCCAGGAGATAAATGAGCGCGTCAAGGATGGCGAGCTCAGCTCCTGGGACGCGCGCCGGGAGCTGGGCAGCTGGCACGTGATCGCGGCCCCGTCCGACATCATCATGACCTGCACGAGCTGGGTGGGGCTGCCGGTCAGCTTCGGGATGCAGCTGGAGGCATGCGTGCCGGAGTACGTGCCGGTGTCCAAGAGCGTCATGAGCGTGTGTAAGGAGGTGGCGGGCTGGAGCGGAGGGAGCTGCTACCTGTCGAGGGAAGGGACGCTGCAGATCTTCGACTGGCAGGAACAGTACAGCCGGGGGGGCCGGCCGCCCGCCCCGCCCACGGTGCTGGAGGAGGAGTGGCACGACTCTCTGTACCCCACGCTGCAATGCACCGTGGTCGGCAAGGGCAGAGGACGAGTATGGATCCCACCGCAGCCGGGCCGTTTCCGGCCTCCGGGCGGGAATCCGAACATCCCGGCCTACGACCCGCCGCGGCCGGGCCACTGGTACTACGGGCGCACGATCGAGCCGGTGGAGGAGACGGTGACCTTCGCCGGGGCGCCAGGCGAGTACGTGGTGGAGGAGCGCATCGAGATTAGCGAGTACGAGATATTCCCGGAACTGGCGCGCCGGATCGCCGCCCAGGTGGTCACCAAGGCGGTGCTGCGGGCCGGCGCCGTGACCATGAGGGGACCGGCCGAAGGAGCACAGGAGATATGTCCGCTCACCCACAGAGTGTTCCAGGTGCATCGCTCGCTGCAGTGGAACGGCACGGCCTATCGGTACTTCATCGACATGACGGCCCCGGCCGGATCCCTAGGCGGCGGGGAGAGTGGAGACGGGTGGTAAGGCATGGCACCGAAGATGCCGACCGCGGTAGAACTCGAGCAGGTCTTCGGGCCGGGGGGGCCGGCGGAGACGACGCGGAGCGGGCTCCGCCAGCTGATAGATGCCGAGCGCAAGGGCAGACGCGAGCGCGAGGGGCAACTCAGCGAGGCCTGCTCGGTACAGGTGCGGGTGAACGCGGAGTTCACGGAGCAGCACCCCACCACACTGGTCACGGACTGGATAGCCTTCGGGGAGATGCAGTTCGTCAAGGAACCCTACTTCACGACCGGGAGCAGGCGCCTCGCGCAGGAGGGAGAGGACACCCTGGCCGCGGATGGGTCGAACTTCGATCCACTGCAGCACTTCACGGTCCCGGGCGCGGCGATGGTGGTCGCCTGGAAGACCAACGAGAGAGGCAACTACGTGGGAGCAAAACTGCTGCTCTTCGCGCTGGCCTCGGTGCCGGTCGGATACAAGGTCCTGATCTACGGCGTCTTCGTGGGCCCGGCTGTGCGGATGGGATAGGAGGCTTCGGTGGCGGAGACGCGCACGGATAGAACGGAGTTCATGGGGCTCCTCGCCCTTATGAATCAGGTGGCGGCGACGCAGGGCTGGGGCTACCCCTACTGGAACATGGTGCGGCTGGACGCGGTGATCGCGGCGCTGCACGACGCGCTGCGGGACGGCACGGCTCAACCGGTGGCCCCGGTGCTGGCCCCGGACGCGCAGGTCGCGGGGGGTGGCCAGCTGCCGGCGACGCAGGCGCTGGAGGTGGTCCAGACGTTCGTGGACCGCTACGGACGCGAGACGGCTCCAGGGCCGGCAGCCGAAGTGGAGGCCGAAGAGGGAGTGGCGAACCCTCTGACACCCCCGGAGCTGGGCACGCCGACCCAGGAGGCCACGGGCTTCGAGGGCGGCGCCTTCGTGGCGGCCTACACATGGACGGACGGCGCTGGTGGAGAGACCCTGGCGAGCGACGCGGCCACCACGACTCTTCCGTACCTGCCGGGAGGACTCTATTCCCAGCTCACCTTGACGCTGCCGAGCACTCCGGCCGCCGTGGGCGCGGCCGGGGCCAACATCTACATTCAGCACCGGGGCGGCAACGTGGTGCTGGCGAAACGTATTACGGATGCGGACCAAGACGAGGTGCTACTGGACGGCACCATAGCGGATTGCTGGCGGACGGCACCGTTCGTGAACTCCATGGGCAGCAACCGGGCGCTTGAGATCACGGGGGACACGGCCCCCGAGGGCGCGGAGAAGACGCGCTTCTATGTGCGGCCCGAGGGCGCGACATGGGCGGACGCTGACAGGCGCATCGCCGTGGGCGGCCTGGACGAGTGGGACGTGGATGAGGTGTCCTACCCTCTCCTCTACACGGGCGCCACCGGCACGCTGGTCCCGGGATATCCGCCCACGATCTCACAGGTGCAGGCCATCAGGCCGGTGGATCTGGAGACGGAGACGATCGGAGAGCTGAGCTGGGAGCAGCTTCCGGTCGAGGTGGTGCTGGAGACGGAGCTGGTGCGGTCCCTGGGGGAAGCAATCCTAGCGGGATTCGCGGTAACGGCTCACGCGCCAGCGGACATGGGTGTACACGTGGCGGTTGGCGAGGTCCTTATGTCGGCCGGTCGCTTCATCCACGAGCAGAGTACGGATCTCATCATCCCGACCGCAGACCTAGTGGAGGATCGGATCGACATCGTCTGTATCGCAGATGACGGCGCCATCGAGGGGCCGACGGAGAACGCGGCGCTGAAGGGGACGCCGGGGCCGACACCCGGCCCTCCGGCGACTCCCGTCGGGTATCTCAAGATCGCCGAGATCTATGTCACGGCCTCAGACACGGAGATCACCTCCGGCGACATCATCGACTCCCGACTGCTCATGACCACGCTGGTCACCGAGACGGCTGCGAGAATCGCCGAGGACCAGTCGATCGCCGAGGATCTCCAAGACCACGAGGCAGACGC
>JAFGIH010000489.1 GCA_016929985.1 Thermoleophilia bacterium
AGCCCGTCCTCGTGCACCTCATACACCGCCACGTTCGACTGCACCCAGTATTCGTCGGGCTCGAGGTCCGGCGTGCCGAAATACGAGATCTTCACGAGAGGGACGAGCAACCTGTCTCCGGGGTTTGCGTCCAACGGGAAATCCTCCTGCACTTTCTGGGTTCCGTCGTCGAGCACGGTGGTCGCATTCCTCAGGGCGTAGACGGTGATCTGCCCAGGGATGCTGCTTGGCCCGAACGCCTTCTCTACCTCGATGACATATCCCAGCGGCAGTGCTTCGACCACCGTGCCGAGGACTACCGCCTCGGTGTGGTAGAAGGAGTAGAAGGGGCTGAGGTACTGGACCCGCGTATCGAACGAAGCGCTCGGCGCGCTGTGAGCGATCGCCGTGATGGTCGCCTCATCCGGGTCTATGACTACGGTGAGCGTGAAATCGGGGTATTCACTCAGACTGTCGGCGAACCACACCTCGACCTCGACCACGTTGCTGCCTCCCCTGTAGGCAGTACAGTTGACCACGCAGTCGGTGGGCGTCTTGAGCAGCCGGAGCATCTCGGCGAGATCCTCCTGCGCCGACGGCGCAACGAGGTTTTGGACCGTAGCCAGGTCCACCCGGCCGTCCAGGTAGTAGATGATGGCATCGCCCAGCCGCAGCGCCTCCGTCATGGCCGCCTGTGAGAACGCCCATGACTCCGCGGAGGTGGTCATCACGTAGGGATCGGGATCGGTCGCCTCCGTGACGGCCATGGTCGTCAGTGGTGAGTCTGAGGTGGTTTGGGTGGTCAGGGCTGGAGCCGGGGCCGACGTGACCGGAGGCGTCGTGCTCGCGGTCTCGGCCGGCTCATCGCCACAGCCCAAGCCGACAAGTGCAGCCGCAGCTACGACAGCCAGGAACAGTAGCGCTCTCACAAAGGTCATTACGCTGTCTCCGGTCATTCGTCACGATGGGCTCCGAAGAAATGTGACGATACCAGCAAGCAGAAGGCTCCCGACCGCTCTTGGTGTTCGAAGCACGGAGCGTCGGTGAAGCTCCCTGGTGATTCTACAATCCCACGACTGGGGTTACTCTGGGGAGGATGGAGTCAGCGCGGCGTGGACGAGGGCTGCCACATGAAGAGACGTGATCGCCTGAGCGGGGTGGGGTGGTGGGCGGCCCTCACCGTCTGGGGCGTGGTCAACGCCGTCAACCTGTTGCAGGCCGCGGGCTTTCTGTCCCGAGTTTTCACCGGCGATATGGATGTCAATCACGCTCTCGGATACGCGTTGATATCTCTTGCCGCGCCCGCGATCGTAGCCATCGTGGCATTCGCGCGCATCCGGGCAGGATGGCGCTGGTGGATCGGCCCCGTCGTCTACGTCGCTTTCGTCGTCTTGATGATCGTTGTGGAGTACATCCTGCACATCGAGTTCCGATCTCCGTCTCGTCACAGCATCCTCGTGCCGTATCTGATTCTCTTCTTTGCCTCGATCCTGCTCATGGGCGGGCCGATGTTCCGGCTGGACCGCCGGCTGTGGATGGTGACGGTCGTCACCACGGTCCTGCTACTCGGGTCGATGGGGATCGCGATGGGCATGGGCGTGGGCTGAACCCACAAGCGAACCGGGGCGGGGCCGAGGCGTTGGGGCTGAGGCCGCGGTGCCCGGCTTGCGCCTATTCCGCCATGAACTGCTGCGAGATGCTCGCCGCCTCTTGGTCCACGGTGGCGGCATCGACGAGGTCTGCCGCCTGCGTCTTCAGAACGGCCCCCCAGGCCGCCAGGATCTCGGCGGCCTTGCCGCTTTCATACAGCTCGGTTCTCAGCTCGGCGAGCCGGTCTTCGTAGAGCTGTTGCCACTCGGGGTTGGCCTTGAAACGCGTGACGAGGATGTTCGATTTCGCGCCGCCGAAGCCGTCCAGGCCGCGGAACTTGCCCTGGCCACCGGCCTGGCCTGGCGGGTCGGCCTGCTGCTGGCCGCCGGCCTGGCCTTGGTCGCCGCGGGGGATGGTCGCGCCGTCAGGCACCTCCATCCCTTCTGGGCGCTGCATACCTTGGGGTATCCCGTTGCCCATGCCGCCGAAAGCCAGGTTATGGTCCCAGGCGACCACCGTGAACTTCTCGGCCTTGGTGTCGTAGTAGAGGTAGGAGTTGTTGCCCGCGCCGTCGATGTCGTCGAAGTTGCTCAGGAGCCCTTCCATCGCTAGGTACGTTGCGAAAGCGTCGATGTCGAGGCGGTCGGGAAGATCGGCGTTGAAGGTGGCGTCGTCGGCGTTGTTGATGAAGTCCAGGAACTCGATGAGTGGCATGAGGTCGGCGTTGGTCTTGCCGGCCTCCTGGTCGAAGACCTCGTCGTAGGAGTCGGGATCGTCGCCCCGGTAGCTGTAGTCGCCGGTGCTCTCGGCCTTGTAGAGGGCGCCGGTGATGCTGAAGTTGTCGGCCATCCACATGTCATCAGGATTCTCGATGACCAGCCGCAGGGCGGTCTCGCCTCCGTTGACACTGAAGCTTGAGTAGACTGCTCTCTCGGAGGCGAGACCGGCTTCGTGAAGCAGGCCGAGGGAGACCGCCTCGTTGAGCGCGGTCTCGGAGGTGTTCGAGCGGACCACCAACTCGACGAAGCCGTCGTGGTTCTGGTTGTCGACGTTCTTGTCGAGGTCGATGAGCCAGGGCAGAGACTCGGGGTCGTCGAAGGAGGCGTCGCCACTCATGGGTCCGGCGCCCATGCCGTTCGCGCCCCCGGCGTCGTTCATGCCGCCGGCCCCTCGCCGCAGCCCCATGATCGACGAGTTGCCCTTGAGCCGCATACCCACGTTCTCGTAGGTCTCACCGTCGATGGTGACGGTAGCCTTGATCCACTCCTTGTTGCCCGTGTCTTGGTACGCCTGGATAAGGGCGTCGTAGTCTTCCTGTGCGAACGAGACGGTGATCTGGTGGACCACCGAGGTGTCGAAGAGGTCGGCGCCGGAGGTGTCGACAGGTTGCGTTGTGGTTTCCGGGGCCGCCGCAGCCTCGCTGGTTGGAGTGGTCTTCGTCTCCGCCGCGGCTGTCGCCGACGGCGCGCATCCGGCGGCCGCAAGGCCAAGAATGCCGAGGGCAGAGAGAGTCAGCAAAGCAACAAGCGCGTGGAGCGAGGCGCGTGAAGTGAAGGCGGCGGCGAGGCGCATCTGACCCTCCTCGGACGTATGGTACGCCTCAGCCTAGCAACGGCGACCTAAGGGAGGCGTAAGGTGCCACGTGCCTTCGACGCCTGATTCCCACGGTGCGCCTCCTCTCGCCTGCGCCGGTCGCGCGCAAGAGCAGAAGCCCTGAGAAGCCTCCGCTCTTGCGCGTCGGATCCATCGACCGGCGTATCAGGTCCGATACTCTTCCCCCGCCACCATGAGCGGGAGCGCGTAGACTCCTTCCAGAGGGAAGGGGATCCCCGCCTGCGTCAACGCGATGTCGATGACCTTGCGGATCGAGTCGGCGTCTTTGGCATCCCACTCGCAGTAGAACTTGCCCTCTTCGGGAGCGTACCAACTACGGATCCAGTAGGCGTCGGTGGTGGAATTGGCCTTGATAGCCTGCGCCAGGGGCGTCGCCGCCTGCGGATCCATATTGCCTCCCACCGGATGAACACACATGAACTTGCCCATCGCACATCCCTTTCTTCGCGCGTTGGTGTTCCGCGGGAGCTACTTCATCATCTGCTTGACCATCTCCAGGCCCTGCTCAGCCGTGCACGCGGGGACCACTGTGAAGGAGAAGACGTCGTCCCAGGCAGAGGTGGCGGCAAAGATCGAGGCTATATCTTCGGCTTCGCATATGGAGATCAGCTTGGGGTTGTCGCACGATAGCCAGTACTCGGCGACTAGCTTCAGTCCCGGTGGGTACGACCACGCCGCCCGCCGGGCGGTCCTCTCGCGGTCGGTGCCGGATCTTACGTTGGCCAGGGTGACGAACAGCATGGCGTCCTCCTTTGGCCGGGTCGACCGAGGGAAGGGTCCAAACGAGGGAAGAGACTCGTGCGGGACCGATTGCCCATGGTCGCCCGAGCAGTAGACGGGGAGCATCCCTCACTCCCCGCACTCTTCCAGTATAGGCCGCCGTATCCGCGGGTCAATCGCTTCGCCGGGAGATCGACTGCCCGGTTCAGCTGGGTATGTGAGAGCTTTCTCATCCCCGGCTCACATTCTTCTTATCCAGTCTGGGAAAGCTCATGATGCGAACCACACGCACGCCGTTTTGAACGAATGAGAGGAAGAGAGATGCAGAAGACGTGGAAGACGAGTCTGGTCGCCATGACGGCGGTTGCTCTCATGCTGGCCGCCGGTCTGGTCGCGGGCTGCAGCGACGGCTCCGACGGCGCCACGACGACGGTCGCCGCCATGACCGCAGCTCCCACGACCGCCACATCCGCTGCTGCCAGCGTCACGACCGCACCGGCGGCGGGTGCAGACGATGGCGTTCCCGCGGGAAGCGCGGACGCCGGCCACCCCTCGGCTGACGTCGAAGCAGGCTCCCTGAGCCAGGAAGAGCAGGAGGCTCTCCTCTTTCTCCGGGAGGAGGAGAAGCTTGCTCACGACGTATACGTCACGCTGTACGAGAAGTGGGGGACCCAGGTGTTCGACAACATCAGCCGCTCTGAACTCCGGCATATGGACAGCATGAAGGGCCTGCTCGACAACTACGGCCTAGCCGACCCCATCGGCAGCAACGAACTCGGAGTCTTCACCGACCCGGAGCTCCAAGAGCTCTTCGACACCTTGGTAGCCCAAGGCAGCGAGTCGGAGGTCGAGGCTCTCGAGGCCGGCATCGCCGTCGAGACCAAGGACATCGCCGATCTCGAAGAGCTCATCGCCCTGACGACTCACAGCGACATCAAAGAGGTGGCGCAGAACCTCCTGGACGGTTCACGCAAGCATCTTGCCGCCTTCAGTAGGCGTCGCTGATCACATGCCAGGCGCCCTCAGGCTGACCACCGAGGCCTCTTTCATCGCCATGACCGTCTGCTCGCCGGTCAGTAGCACGGTGGTCTTGACCTTCTCGAGGTGCCCCGGCACGACGACCGCCATGTCGAACGCCAGCGCGGCGGTATCGTTGGGTAGTTCCGCGATGAGGACGACGTCGTAGTCTCCCAGACAGAAGTAGAAGTCGATCAACCGTCCACCCAGCTGTTCTATCAGCGGGCGAACGACCTCTGAGCGGTCTTCGGGCTGTCCCACCAGTGCCGCTACGGCTTCCTTCGTGTACGAGGCCTGAATCATGAATCGGTTCATCGCTCTCACCCCTCTTCATCTTGACAGACTCGTCATGCTGCCGGTGTCAGGCGTCCAGGACACATATACCCACATGGCGCCCGCGGCCAACACAGTCGCGGACTACGGAGTCAGCCGCTCCCCTCGGGGATGCGTCTCGCCAGACGCCCTGCGGAAGAAGAGGG
>JAFGIH010000006.1 GCA_016929985.1 Thermoleophilia bacterium
CGCCGCGAAGGTCACGAGCACCCCCGCCGAACAGAGCAGCAGCGGGACCCAGGCCACCAGCACGTCCGAGAAGTTGGTGAGCGACCCGACTGCTCCCTGCGCGATCTCCTTATAGGCTTCGAACGGGGGAGCGCCGGCGATCACCAGGATGACGCTGGTGAGCAAAAAGGCCAGCACGAGGGCGCCCAGTTGGAGACCCACGTTGAGCCAGGTTTGACGGGAAAGCAACCTCTTCCGGGGTGGTTCAGACATCCGCGGCTCCTGCGCTGCCCACAAACCCCGGCTGGCCCGCGGCTACGTAGTCTTGGCCGCTTGTGCTCCCGCCGATCAGCTGGCCCAGCTCGTCGACGGTGGTGGTGGCAGCCTCCAGCGGTCCGAACACCTGTCCCGAGAAGAACACCAACAGACGGTCGCTGTAGCGCAGCAGTTCGTCCAGGTCGCTCGAGGTGAAGATGATGGTCTCGCCCTGTTTGCAGCGCTCCTTGAGCTTGTTCCACAGATAGATGACCGACTCCACATCGAGGCCCCGGGTGGGGTGCTCGAGGAGCATGAGTCTGGCCCCGGGCTTGACCAAGGCCAGCAGGGCTCGTTGCTGGTTGCCGCCGGACAGCGATTCCACGCGGTTGCCCGGCGTACCCTTGATGTTGAACTCGGCTATACGTTCTTGGGCGATGTGGCGCCCTCTCTCCCTTTTGATGAAGAATCCCGGTTGCTTCTCGGTGAGCAGGAAGTGCTCCGTGAGCGTCAGTCCGGGGACGAGGCCGTCTTCCAAGCGGGTGGCAGGCACATAGGCGACTCCCCGCCGTTTGAAATACCGGTACGCCTTGCCCGTGAGATCGGCATCATCGAGATGTATGCGGCCGCCGATGGGTGGAGCCAGGCCGGCGCAGGCCTCCAGCAGGAGGCTCTGGCCGCTCCCTTCCATACCTGCCAAGCCTATCGTCTCACCCGCGCACACCTCCAGATCGAGGCCTTCGAAACGGATGCGCCCGTGCTCGGCTCCCAGACCCGAGAGGCGCAGCACCGGTCTTCCAGGCGAGCAGGCGTGCCGGTCCCCAGGGGAGACCTCACGCTCGAACATCATCGAGACCAGGCCGTCCACGTGGAAGGGGGGCAGCGCCTCGCCGACCAGCCGGCCCTGGCGCAGAACGGCTACGCGGGTGCAGAGTTCCTGCACCTCCTCCAACTTGTGTGAGACGAAGAGCACGGTCATGCCCTGCTCGGCCAAGCGGCGCAGGGTGTCGAAGAGCTGTTGGCGTTGGGCGGCGCTGATGCCCGTGGTGGGCTCGTCGAGGATGAGCACGCGGGCCCCCAGCCACAGCAGGCGGATGAGCTCGAGCTGCTGACGCTCGCCCACGGTCATGGAACCTACCTCGGCCCTGAAGTCGACGGAGAGCCCCAGCGACTCTGCCAGTTCGGAGACGCCGGCGATGGCCTCCGCTTTTCTGGGGAAGATGCGGCCGGGTGCTCCGACCAGGAGATCGTCCACCACGCTCAGCGGGGGGAAGTCCAGCGGGTCTTGGTGCAGCATCCCCACGCCGTGGCGGATTGCGTCGGCGGGAGAGCGCATACGCACAGCCTTGCCGTCGAGCTCGATGGCGCCGCTGTCTGCCGGCTGGAAGCCGGACAGGATCTTCATGAGCGTGCTCTTGCCCGCGCCATTCTCGCCGAGGATACCCTGGATGGTGCCGGCCGGCACCGTGAGGCTGATGCCGTCGTTGGCCTTGACGGGGCCGAAGTACTTGCGGATGTTGGTGAGTCGGACTTCCACAGGCCTCGGGGACTATCGCTGGTTACGGCTTACGGTGAATGAACGCAGAAAGGGGAGACCGGAGTGGTCTCCCCTTTCGCTGGTTCTCTTCTCTGTCAATGTCGAACAGACTACTCGGCTACGCTCTGACCTTCCATCCCCTCGAGCAATTGCGGCAGGTACCAGACCTCCTGATCGGTCGCCACTGCGCCGTCGGCCAGGTAGGCGGTGCCGTCCTGCAGGTTCAGCGGACCGGTCCACAAGTTCAGGCCGCCGGCCAGTGCGGCGATGAACTCGTCGACTTTCGCCGAGGCGTCGGCCGAGAGGCCTTCGCCCTTCACGAAGCCGATCATGGACGAATCGAGATTGTTGATGTCGGCCCAGTCAGGTCCGACCCATTCCCAGTAGCTGGACCACTTGCCCTCGATGACCGAGGTCGCTACCTTGAGGTACTCGGGGCCCCAGTTGAAGTACGGCACGCCAAGGGCGACCGCCGGGGCCTGCTCGAGCGCGCCCACGTAGTCGTACGGTACGGCGAAGGCCTTCTTGCCCGCCTCGGTCATCTTCTTGGCCTCAGCCATGGCCTCGGTGGTGTCGATGCCCGAGATGACTACGTCATAGCTCTGGTTGAAGAAGTTGTCGGCCACCTGGGTCGGGTCGGCGGTGACGCCGGGGATGTTGAACCAGAACCCGATCCAGTTGACGGTGAACTTCAGATCGGCCGGATCTTTGCCCAAGTACTCCGTCCAAGCGTACCTGGCGCCCAGGTAGGCGGAGGCGGCCAGCCGGCGCGTCTCGTCGTTGATCAGCGGGCCAAGGTAGCCGACCTTGCCGGACTGCGTGGTAAGAGCGGCCGCTACGCCGGCGATCATCTTGCCGTACTCCATCCTGCCCATGATGTTGACCAGGTTGGGCAGGTTCTTGAAGTCCTTGCCGTCCTTCCAAGCGCCGTCACCCGAGCTGTGCACCACCGGGATCTCCGGATGGGCCTGGGCGAAAGCGATGGCGCCGTCTTTCATGTCGTCGGAAGTGAAGAAGATCATCTGCGCACCCTCGGCGAGCAGGGACTCACCGAGTTGCTCGATGGTGGTGCCCGGCCTGTCGGCGGTGTTGGCCTTGTCAACGTAGACCATCTTAGCGCCGGGGATCTTCTCTTCGAGGTAGAGGCCGCCCTCGTAGTTGGCCTGGCTCCAGCCCCCGTCGTTGTAGGGGCCGACGAACACCATGCCGAAGACGAACTCCTCGGGTGCGGCGGCGGTAGTGGTGGTCTCCGGGGCCGCGGTGGTATCGGTGGCCGGGGCGGCGGTAGTGGTGGTCGCCTGGGCGGCCGTTGTCGCAGGCGCGGCTGCGGTGGTGGTGGTCTCGTCTTCCGCGTCACCGCACGCTGCGGCGAACGCACCTATCAGAACGAGCAAGACCACGAGTGCGCTGCAAATGAAGACGCTGCGTGATCGGGATGCGGGCATTGTCGAGAGCACCTCACACTTCTTGTTGAAAACTACGCCTACTGGCCCAATACAGGGATTACCGCCGTCCGATGTCCGGCGGGACGACCTCCTTTCATCTCCACTTCGAGCGCGGGCGTCATAGCAGCGAGACGTCGCTAGAACGCAAAGCCATTCTAACCACTAACCGCCCGTGTGTTCCAGCAGTCTTGCCGGGGTCTCACGATCCGAAATCGATGAGCTCCATCTCGTAGATCTCGCTCATCTGGAGGCAGCGGTCCAGGGCCTCTTGGGGCACCTCGTTGTCGAGGCCCAGGAGCATGATGGAGTTCTCCAGGACGTTGCTGACCCCGCTGGACGTGACCATCCGGGAGATGTTGACCCCGTACTCGCCCATCAACGTGGTGACGCGTCCGATGACGCCGGGCACGTTCTTGTGCGGAACGTAGGCCATCTTCCCTTCGGGGATGAACACGATGGGAAATTCCCCGACCTGGACGATGCGCGGGTGCCTCCGCTCGAGCACCGTGCCCGCGATGGTGAACTGGGCGCCGTCGGACTCCGTGACGATCATCTGGATGAGATTGCGGTAGTCGCCGCTCTCCAGCGAGATGGTCTCCTTGACCTCTATGCCGATCTGCTCGGCCAGATAGCCCGCATTGACGAAGTTCACGCTGCCGGAGGCCATGGTGTTCTGCAGGACGCCCTTCAGCGCCACGAGCGACAGGATCTTTGCGTCCGCGGGGTCGTCGATCTCCCTGCCGGCGAAGACTATCTCGATACGCTTGACCCCCTGGCGGCGTATCTGCCGGTAGAGCACGCCCATCTGCTCTGCTAGACGGATGAAGTTCTGCAGCTTGGTAAAGATCTCCTCCGAAACAGTGGGGATGTTGACGGCGTTCTTGACGATCTCTCCGCGCAACCCCGCGATGACCTCGGCCACGACTTCCTGTCCCACGCGCTTGGAGGCCTCGAGGGTGGAGGCGCCCAGGTGCGGTGTGCCCACCACGTTCTCGAACTGATAGAGGGGGTGATCCGTTTGAGGCTCGTTCACCCAGGTGTCGACGCCCAGAGAGGCGATGTGGCCCGAACGCAGCCCTTCCTCAAGAGCCTCCTCGTTGTAGAGCCCGCCGCGTGCGCAGTTCACCATGCGGACCCCCGGCTTCATGAGGGCGATCTGCTCGTCGCCGATCATGTTCAGGGTCTCTTTGGTGCGGGGGGTATGGATGGTGATGAAATCGGCCTCGCGAAGGAGTTCCTCGAGCGTGTTTCTCTTCTCCACGTTCAAGTTGGTGAACCGGGAATCGGGGATGTAGGGATCGTACGCGATCACCTTCATGGCGAAGCCCCGTGCGCGCTGCGACACCAACCCACCGATGCGCCCCAGCCCGATGATGCCCAGGGTCTTGCCGTACAGCTCACTGCCCTCGAACTGCTTGCGTCCCCATTGGCCGCTCTTGATGAAGTGGTTGGCCCAGGGGATGTTGCGGCTGCTCGCCAGCAGGAGGCCCATGGTGTGCTCGGCCGCGGACACGACGTTGCTCTCGGGCGTGTTGCAGACGATGACACCCTTCTTGGTCGCGGCTGCGACGTCGATGTTGTCGAGACCCGAGCCCGCGCGCCCCACGATCTTCAGGTTCACGGCAGCCTCGAGCAGGTCCTTATCGATCAACGTCTCGCTGCGGACGATGATGCCCTGGTACTGGGGGATGACGGCG
>JAFGIH010000490.1 GCA_016929985.1 Thermoleophilia bacterium
CGAGGACCATCGACGTCGACATCCTTTGGTACCATGAGTTTTCGAGCGCCGATGCCGACCTTGTGGTCCCACATCCTCGCATGGAAGAGCGGCGGTTTGTTCTCGAGCCCTTGGCTGAGCTCGCCCCCGATCTCGTGCTGCCCAGCGGTAGGACGGTCACGGAGGCTCTGACCCACGTCCAAGACCAGGCGGTGACGCGCTTCCAGGCGTGCACGGGCGCCGCGACATCGAAAGAGCACGGGGGTGCAGGAATGGACGACCGCAATCTGCGTGTGGAGATAAGGCGGTTGGCGGAGCAGAAGGGCGCCGTGATCCTGGCGCACAATTACGAGCGTCCGGAGATCCAAGACGTAGCCGACGTCGTGGGCGACTCGCTGGAGCTCTCCCGGAAGGCAGCCGCGTCCGAGGCGCGCCTGATCGTCTTCTGTGGTGTTCACTTCATGGCCGAGACCGCGGTCATCCTGGCGCCGGATCGCCCAGTCGTGCTGCCGGTCGTGGGCGCCGGTTGCTCCATGGCCGACATGGTGGACGTCGAAGGGCTGAGGTCCCTCAAGGCTCAACACCCCGACGCTGTGGTGGTGAGCTATGTCAACACCACGGCCGCCGTGAAGGCTCTGACCGACATCTGCTGCACCAGCGCCAACGCTGTGCAGGTGGTGCGGTCGGTGCCCGCCGACCGGGAGATCATCTTCACTCCCGATCGCAACCTTGGATCGTGGGCCGCCAAGAAGGCCGGCCGCGAGGTGATCTTGTGGCCGGGGTTCTGTCCCACTCACCAACTCATACAGGTGGAGGACGTGCAGAGGGCCAAGGCTGCTCATCTGGGCGCCAAAGTGGTGGTGCACCCTGAGTGCCCCCCGGAGGTCTCCGAGATCGCCGATGCCGTGGAGAGCACTTCGGGCATGATCCGTTATTGTCAGGAGAGCTACGCCAAGGAGTACGTGATCGGCACCGAACTGGGGATGCTGTACAGGCTGTCCAAGGAATGCCCCGGCAAACGCTTCTACGCCATCACCAAACTCAGCGTCTGCCCGTTCATGAAGCTCATCACGCTTGAGAACCTGTTCGCGGCCCTTGAGAACGAGGGCCCTGTGGTCACGGTCGATCCCGACACCAGAGCGAAGGCTCTGCGGGCCGTCGAACGCATGGTCGAGGTGGGAGCGTGAGCATCGAGGCTCCCTTTATCTCGCGCAGGGGGGCGGACCTTCGCTACTCCAGTTTCGACGTGCTCGTCGTGGGCGGGGGCATTGCTGGGCTGACTGCCGCGGTGGGCGCCTCTCATCGGTGGAATGTGGGCCTCATCACCAAGGGCACTCTTGACCAGACGACCACCTTCCTCGCGCAGGGCGGCATCGCCGCGGCCATGAACCCTCATGATTCTCCAGAGTTCCATCTCAAGGATACGTTGGACGCCGGGGTGGGGCTCTGCGACGAAGAGGCCGTGCGGGTGCTTGTGGAGGAGGGTCCCGCCCGCATACGGGAGCTGGAGCAACTAGGCACCAAGTTCGACCGGCGCGATGGCAAGCTGATCTTGGGCAAAGAGGGGGCGCATTCCATGGCCCGCATCGTGCATGCGGGTGGGGACGCCACCGGCAGTGTGGTGGCGAGCGCCCTGGCCGAAGCCCTCACCTCGGGGGGTCGTGTAGAGCTGCACGAAAACGAGTTCGTGCTCGATCTGCTCATGGACGCGGGACGATGCGTAGGGGCACTTTCCCTGGGCACAGAGGGCGAACTCACCATCAGTCTCGCACGGGCCGTGGTACTTGCCTGCGGCGGTGCCGGGCAGGTGTATTCTCACACCACCAATCCACTGGTCGCCACCGGTGATGGGCACGCCATGGCCTACCGGGCGGGCGCCGTGCTGCGCGATATGGAGTTCATGCAGTTCCACCCCACGGCATTCTACTGTGAGGAGAATCCCACTCTGCTTCTGACCGAGGCCCTGCGGGGCGAGGGGGCCTACCTGCTTGACGATGCCGGTGAGAGGTTCATGGTTGGATCGCACCCGATGGCCGAGCTCGCCCCTCGTGACGTTGTGGTGCGGCATATGCAGCGGGTCTTCGAGCGCGACAAGACCGACCATGTGTGGCTGGATGCACGCCATCTCGATGGCGGCTACCTGCGCCAACGGTTCCCGACCGTCCACACGGGTCTGCAGAAACGAGGCTTCGACCTCTGCACGCAGCTCATCCCTGTGGCCCCAGCTTCACACTACTACCTGGGTGGAGCGCTCACCGACACCTGGGGGCGCACGACCGTCCCGGGGTTGTATGCGTGCGGTGAGACCTCCAGTGTGGGCATCCACGGGGCCAATCGCCTGGCCTCCAACTCTCTACTTGAAGGTCTGGTGTTCGGCGAGAGGACTGTCCGAGAGCTCAATCGCTATCTGTCGGTGGCCGATCCCGCCGTCCGTAAGGTGAAGCTCGATCTCTCCGACGAGGTGCGGGAGGGTAACGACGCTGCGGTGGTTGCCGAGAGCAGAAAGCGGTTGGCCGGAGTCATGACCGAACTGTGCGGCATCGTGCGCTGCAGGGACGGCATCCAGAAGGCCCGCGATGAGCTCGGCGCGCTGCGGGCTTCGCTCGCAGCGCCCGGACTCAGTGTCGCGGAGCTGGAGCTGTTCAACCTGCTCTCCGTGGCAGAACATATCGTTGCCACAGCCCTCCTCCGGGAGGAGAGCCGTGGCGTGCATCTGCGCTCCGACTATCCCGAGATGGACGATGCGCAGTGGCGCCGTCATAGTCTGGTAAGGCGCGACCCTGCGACCGGCGCGCCGGTGCTGGAAACGACCGCCCTGGTGACGTAGAGACGACGGCTGCGGAGGGACGGAGATGATCGATCACATGGGCCTGGCGCTCGTGCGCCAGGCACTCGCGGAGGACCTGGCGGGCTATGGTGATGTCACGTCTCGATGGACGGTGCCGCAGGATCTGCCCGGCAGTGCGTTCATCGACGCGCGTGAGGACGTTGTGGTGTGCGGTCTGCCCCTGGCCCAAGCCGTCATGGGAGAGGTTGATGAGGGAGTGGTCTTCACCCCGGTGGTGCAAGACGGAGCCGCCGTCGCCGCCGGCGGACGTCTGGCCACGCTCGAGGGCCCGGCGCGGAGCATCCTCACCGCGGAGCGCACCATGCTCAACTTTCTCATCCATCTGTCCGGGGTCGCCACGCAGTCGCGGCGCTTCGCGAAGGCCGTCGAGGGCACAGGCGCGTTCGCCGTCGACACCCGCAAGACCATTCCGGGACTGCGCGCCTGGGAGAAGCGCGCGGTGGTCTACGGGGGGTGCGCGAACCATCGCTTCGGCTTATTCGACATGGTGCTCGTGAAGAACAATCACCTGGAGGCCGCGGGCGGAGTGCGGGCCGCCTTGGAGCGCATCAAGGCCGCGCATCCTCACTACATCAAGGTGGAAGTAGAGGTGGAGTGCGAGGCCGACCTGCGGGAGGCCGTGGAGTGCGGGGCCGACGTGATCATGCTCGACAACCAGGATGCGGATTCGCTCCGCCATCTGGTTCATGTGGCGCGCGCGCTAAGGCCCGACGTGGTCTTGGAAGCCTCCGGCCGCGTCTCGCTGACGACCGTGCGCGCGGTCGCCGAGACGGGAGTGGATCTCATCTCCACAAGTGCTCTCACCATGGGTGCACCTCCTGTCGACCTGGGTCTGACCCTCACGGTGAGGGGAAGGGGATAGGACATGCTGCTGGTCGTTGATGTGGGTAACACGCAGACCCACGTGGGTCTCTTCTCCGAGAAAGACCTGGTCGCGAGCTGGCGGTTCGCCACCGAACGGGACAAGACCGGCGACGAGCTTGCCGTGGTGCTCGACGGCCTACTGCGCCTCGACGGGTACTCCCGGGACATGGTGACCGGATTCGCGCTGGCTTCAGGGGTGCCCCGCCTGGTCACCGAGTACTCGGTCATGGCCGCCGACAAATTCGGCGTGGAGGCGTTGGTCGTCGGCCCGGGAATCAAGACAGGCATGCCCATTCTCACCAGCGATCCTCGCACGGTGGGCCCCGACCTCATCGTCCAGGCGGTCGCGGCTGAGGAGCTGTACGGCGCGCCCTGCATCGTGGTGGGGTTCGGCACGGCTACCACCTACAGCGCCGTGTCGGCGGCGGGCGAGTACCTGGGCCACGCCATCGCCCCGGGAATCGAGATCTCCATGGAAGCGTTGGCCACGCGGGCCGCCCGCCTCATGAAGATAGAACTGGTCGATCCCGGGACCGTGATAGGCAAGAACACCACCCAGTCCATGCAGGCCGGGGCCATCTACGGGTTCGCCGGCCAGGTGGACGGCATAGTCGCGCGGATGCGGGCGGAGATGGGGACGGAGGCGGTGACCGTCGCGACGGGAGGACTTTCGGCGCTCATCTTCGAACACGCGAAGTCTCTCGACAAGATCGATCGCCTGCTCACGCTGCGCGGGTTGGAGATCATCTACCGGCGCAATTATCCGTAGGATGCCGTCGCAGGACGCATCACCCCTCGCCTCGCCTTTTCAAATCGGCGGCGTGGCGATACCCAACCGGGTGGTGATGGCGCCTATGGCAGGGCTCACCAGCAGTGCCTATCGTCGTCACCTCAAAGCGCACGGCGTGGGCTTGGTGACGACCGAGATGGTCAGCGCTTACGGGCTCACCTACCGGAACGTCCGCACCGGCGGTTACCTGGATTTTGCCGATGAGGAGCGGCCCATCGCCGTGCAGCTCTTCGGCGACGAACCGGGAGTCATGGCCCATGCGACCCAGATCGTGCTCCAACGTGCCAAGGCGCCCGACATGGTGGACATCAACATGGGCTGCCCGGTGCGCAAGGTGGTCAAGACGGGCTCAGGGGCTGCGTTGCTCGGCGAGCCCGAACGGGCTGTGGCCGTGGCCGCCGCGGTCGTGGGGGTGGCGGCGGAGGCGGGCGTACCAGTGACGGTGAAGATCCGTGGCGGCTTGGTGCCCGGTGACGGTCTCGCCGTCGATCTGGCGCCTAGGCTGGAACAAGCGGGCGTCCAGGCCTTGGGGGTGCACCCCAGGGCGGCGAGCGAATACTATCGGGGCAAGGCCGATCACAGTGTCACTCGGGCGGTGGTGCGCGCGGTTGGTATCCCCGTGGTGGCCTCGGGCGACGTGTGTGATGTCGAGGGAGCCATGGAGATCATGGCGA
>JAFGIH010000491.1 GCA_016929985.1 Thermoleophilia bacterium
CAGTTACGCCGGCGTTCCGTACGCCCGCGAGGCCCTGGAATCGGCCGGCGCCCGCTTCGAGCTTACTGCGAGGCCTACCTGGCTCACCCCGGACATCGCCGTGAGCGGCGAGGAGCCGATGACCACCGACTTCGAGACCGTGGCCGACAGCCTCTGCCTCAAGACCGAGCAGGGCTTCGTGCCCGATGCGGTGGTGGACGACCAGTCGCTGTACATCCGCACGGACCTCGGGCTGGTCGTGGTTCTCGGCTGCGCCCACCGCGGGATGATCAACATCATCCGCTACGGGCAGCAGCTTGCAGAGAGCTCCAAGGTCACCATGGTCCTGGGCGGCACGCACCTCGGCCCGGCCTCGGAGGCCCAGGTCGAGCGGACCGTCGAGGCGCTGCGGGAGATCGACGTCCAGTGGGTCGGGGTCTCGCACTGTACGGGGCTGACGGTGGCCTCACGGCTGGCTGGGGAGTTTTCCGGGCGCTTTTTCTTTAACAACACCGGCAGGAGCATCACCTTTCCCTTCAGCCCGTAAAGCGCAGTGAAAGAGCGCGGGGAGCCATCTGCTCCCCGCCCCCGTGGGTGCTGCAAGCGGCAGGCTCTACTTTTTCAGCGTTTTCAGGTACTCGTCCGCCGCCCTCTGAACCTCGGCAACCGCCTGCTCGGCTGTAAACTGCCTGGTGATGATGGGGGGAGCGGCGCAGGCGTCCATCGAGGGGATGATCGCCGGGTGCGGGCGGCGGCCTGGGCGGCAGCGGTCATGCGGGGGGCGGAAATGGGCGAATTTCGTGCTGTTTGGGCGCACCGGACGTGTGAAAGCGGGGCTTCCGCGGAGTGAGTGCCGCAGGTGCCCCGGTGGCGGCCGATCATCTTCCGGGAGACCAAAAGCGCCACGGGCTCGTGCTCAAAGGGCATTCGCCTCGGAACGTTCCACTCTTTCCTACACCCCATCTTGCTGGTATCCTTTCCGTAGAGTGTGGGGGCAAGGCGTTGCCGACGATCCTGAGGCGCGGTCCGTACCGGTTCTTTTTCTACGCTGCTGACCGGGACGAGCCGCCTCATATCCACGTCGAATGTGGTGATGGAACCGCGAAGCTCTGGCTGTCTCCTGTGCGACTGGTGCGGAGTCGCGGTCTGAGTCCGGGGCAGCTACGAGAGATGCAGGCTCTTGTAGAAGGGCATGGCGGGACCTTTCGAAGGAGTTGGCATGAGTACTTTGGCGGTTGAGACCGATTCGCTGTTCGCGAAGTCGGTTGAAGTGACAGAGGATTATCTGGTGGTTGACCTCGAAGATGGTCGGAAGTTGTCGGTGCCGCTGGCCTGGTATCCCAGACTGCAAGCGGGGGAACGGGAAGAACGCAACAACTGGCGTCTGATAGGACGTGGGGAAGGGATACACTGGCCGGATCTGGATGAAGACATCAGCACGGCCGGGTTGATAGCCGGAAGGCCGTCTGCCGAGAGTCAAAGCTCACTGCAGAAGTGGCTTGCCGGTCGCCGTACCTCTTCTTGACTTCCCGTCGTCGCCGTTCAACAAGCTGCGCAGGGCAAGAACCAACCCTGGGGCCGCCTGACGAAGAAGATGGCCGACTTCATGCTCAAGCACCAGCAGCCCGACGGATGCTGGAGCGACGCCCCGTGCGGGCTTGCGACGGCACGCCCTCTGGGCGTGCCCCCGAGCGTGTTAGGCGCTTGGCAGGTCCATGGCTGACGAAGCGGCGGGAAACGAATCCGGCCCCGTATCCTCTCGCACAAGGGCGATCTCATAAACGGCTACGAGGCGACGGCGAGCGAGCGCGAGCCTGATCCTGCCCGTCTGCTCGAAGGCTACAACCACGCGGTGGCAACGCTCAACGAGAAGAGCGAGCAGTGGGCCGGCTACTGGGAGATCGTCGACCACATCCTGGATGCCATTGCCTTTATGGAGTCCTTGGGCGGCGCGGATCCGCGCATGGAGATGGCCTTTCTGGGGCGCGTCCCGGCCGCAGCTTGACATCACGCGCACCAACGTCACAGATTGCCCCCGTGCATCGCCCAGGGCTCAAGCCCCTCGACTGGGCCGCAGCGGCTCTGTCCCTCGCCGCCTTTGTCCTCTCGCTGGCCCTCACGGCCGCAGGCGGTGGCCGCGAGGCGGTGGTGGTCATCGAGGGGCCAGGCCGCTCGTGGGTCTACCCGCTCGAGGCCGAAGTCGATGTGGACGTGCCCGGCCCCCTGGGCGTCACCCACGTGCACGTCGGCGGCGGCTCGGCTTGGGTCAGCGACTCGCCCTGCACCGCCAAGATCTGCGTGGCCACCGGGCGGGTGCAGCGGCCCGGCTCCTGGATCGCCTGCCTGCCCAATCGGGTATTCGTGAGAATCGAAGGAAGGCAGAACGCGGAGGTGGACAAGGTTGCGTTCTGAGCGACGCGAGGTGGCGGCGTTCTTTGGAGCGTTGTGCCTCTTTTTCGCGACGATCGAGTACCTCTTTCCGCGGCCCGTGCCTTTTCTGCGCCTCGGGCTTTCGAACCTGCCGATCCTCCTCGCCCTCGACCTGCTGCCCCTCCGCTCCCTCGCCCTCATCACCGCGGTCAAGGTCTTCGGCCAGGGGCTGCTCAACGGGACCTTTGCATCCTACGTCTTTCTCTTTTCGCTGGCGGG
>JAFGIH010000492.1 GCA_016929985.1 Thermoleophilia bacterium
ATATGGTCTGTTCTCGCTGCTGATCCACGCCCGATCGGGTGAGACCGCTCGTGACGCCGCGTGACCGCCGGTAGCATCTCCGTCCCCGGCTGCGGAGACGGGGGCCCGGCCTGCTAGGGCCGGGGTAGCAGCATGGACGTCCGGTCGCGGTAGTCGGAGTAGCCCGCGCGCAGGGCCAGGACCCGGCGTTCCATCATGGGCACGCTCACAAAGACGAACAGCGCAGTGATGGCGGCCGCTCCAACGATGGTCCACCACCATCCCAGTCCGGCCCCCAACGCGAACAGCCAGAATCCCCACCAGGTCAGCACCTCTCCCAGGTAGTTCGGGTGGCGGCTGAAAGCCCAGAGCCCTTGTTCCATCACCAAACCCCGGTTCTCCGGATCGCGGCGGAAGGCCCGCATCTGATCGTCGGCCGCGAAGGCCAGTACGATGGCTCCCAGCGTCACGACGATGCCCAGACCGTCCGCCCACCCAAGGCCCGCGGCCCCACTGCGGGTGATCGCGTACAGGGGCAGGCAACCCAGGTACACCATGACCGTAGGGAAGAGGTGGATCCCGAGGAAGCTCACAGGCCAATACAGCCGGCTGAACCGCTTTCTAAATGACACGTATCTGAAGTCTTCCTTGGTAAGCCCCGGCCAGTCGCGGTAGAAGTTGCTGGTGAGCCGTAGGGAGTAAAGAAACACCAACACCGCGACTATGATCTGCCGCGCGTCGACCCGATCCCACCCGGTCCAGAGATAGTAGCCCATGATGGCGAGCGGCTGTACGCTCCAGTACGGGTCGTAGATACTGGAATTGTCCGCTATCACCGACACGGCGAAGACGACCACCGTGGCGACCACGGTCCCCAACCCCAGATCGGCCAACGGATGGCTCAGACCTGCCGCGCGCACCACCACCACGGCCACGACCAGAGCCAATACATACGTTGCCGCGCTGATGAGCACGCCGGTGCTCCGCTTGGCACGGATCTTCTCTCTCATGCGCCAAGGATACCCGACGGGAGGCGCCGACGCCTCTCATCCGCTATGCTCATGCACATGGACCTGTCACGCTTCGACACCATGGACGCCGGAGAACTGCGTAGCTACCTCGCCTTCTTGCTCTGGCACTACCGCGTGGTCGATAGCTTCTGGTTCCTCTACACGGTCGATGAACGCAGCCAGTCCGAAGCCGAGAAGCTGAACGAGCGCGTCTGGGCTCGGGTGTCCGGCTTGGCCGCCCGCGACCTGCTGAGCCGCTTCAAGATCACCGCCGATGGGCTCAAGGGGTTCGCCGAACTGCTGCGCCTGTATCCCTGGACGCTGTTGCTCGAGTACCAGATAGAGGAGTCGCCAGAGGAGATCGTCCTCTCGGTGCCGTGCTGCGCCACTCAGGAAGCGCGGCGGACTCGGGGGCTTCCGGAGTACGAGTGCAAAGAGATGCACCGGCGGGAGTTCGTCGGCCTGGCCGGGCAGGTAGATCCGCGAATCGAGGTGCATTGCGAGTTCGCCCCGCCTGGTGACCGGCCACCGGGTTTCGATTGCCGGTGGCGGTTCACGTTGAATGGGACTGAAGCCGGGCGCGACTGAACTAACCTGGTGCACCGCCTGGGCCTGACGCGCCGTCCGGGCCTGACGCGCCGCTATCCGATTCCGGCACTGTTCGGCGACGTCCAAACGCCCCAAGAGACGCGCGCACCCCCAAGAACAATGCATATCCGGCCAGCGCGCCCGCCCCGTTCAGGATGACATCGTCGATGTCCACCGAGCGGTAGTCGACCCCGACGGCTGCGTTCGCCACGAGCTGCAGCAGTTCAATCGCCACCGACCCGCCCACTCCGACCGCGAGCGCCCATTTCCAGGCCCTCAACCGGGGCCACAGCGCGGGGCTGACGAGCGTGAACGGCACGAGGAGAAGGAAGTTCCCGCCATGCTGACGGATGATCTGGCGCGGCCCGAGGTAGTTGAACGATTCGAAAAAATGCCGGAACGGAACCAAGTTGACGCGCGAGAGCGAGAACCCCGGGTCGTCCCCGACGGGCATGGGAAAGAACCCCACGGAGGCCATCCAGAAGAGATGGGTGGTGAGAGCGAGAACACCGAGCATGTGCCAGGGACCGGTCCGCGCTCGCACCTGGAAGATCGCCACCGCCACGGCGACCGGCAGCCAGACCGCCCACACGACGGTACCGTTGATCAGCATCCCGAGCTACACTCCACGCCCTCGCCCCTTCAACATCACTAGATGCAGCGTCACCCCCACCGCGATCACGAAGAGCAGTATCCGCAACCAAAGCGCGCTGACCAGTAGAACCGCCGTCACCGTGATCACGCCCCACAGCAGCGCCAATGCACCTGACTTGACCTTCCACGAGACTCCCCGGCCGTGCAGGTAGTCGTCCAGGTGACGGCCAAAGACCCGATTGGTCACGAGCCACCGGTAGCACCCCGCAGAACCGCGCGCATAACAGATGGCGGCAAGGATCAGAAACGGAGTAGTGGGGAGCACCGGCACTACTATGCCGATGATCCCTATCCCGAGAAAGACGGATCCAGCTATCACCAGAAGCACCCGGCGCACCCGTCCGGGGCAGAGGGGGCGGAGAGGAGGGTCGGCAGCCATGAGAGTAGGTTAGCAAGGGGTGGGTACAATGGTCGCATCATGGGGAAAGCGAGCGAAGGGGGTCGCTGTGTTGACTGAAGTGAAAGATCTACGAGGATTCAAGATCTTTGATGAATTGGACGACCGCGAACTGGAGCTCATTGCGAAAATCGCCAGGACGGAGGAGCTGGGGAGGGATGCCGTCCTCACTCGCGCCGGCAAGCCGGCCGCTCAACTCTACCTTGTCGTACAGGGATCTGTAACCATCATGACCCCGGGGCCCGGCGACAGAGAGATGCGGGTAGACGAGGTGGGACCTGGACAGATCGTCGGCTGGTCGACACTCACCGGCCCATACATCTATACCGCCACGACCATGACGGCCGAGGAATCCACCCTTATCGTGATCAGCGGAAGCAAGCTGCGAGAGATCTTCGAGCTCAACAACCACATCGGCTACCGCGTGCTCAAAGGCATCGGGTACATCGTTGCCCGCAGGATGACGGCCATCGAGGCCAAGTGCGTGGTCGCCGACGACGAGAAGTGAGAGTAGACGCCTCTACACGGCTCCCTTGCCGCTTTCCAGATACTCGGTCACGGCTTCGGCCAGAGTCCGCAGGATCCAAGTCCGCTTTGCGTCGTCGGTCTCGAGCAACGTGAACCGGAACCCAGGATGCGGAGTGTAGAAACCGGTGAGCGGCACCACGCACAGCCCCCTCGAACCCAGCAATTGGTAGACGAACGACCAGTCCGGGGCCGCGCCCTTGCACTGCGTCTCAACGAGGTCGTGCAGCTTCGGGTCGGCTATGAGCAACCTGTTATTGCCGTTCAGAACACCGGGCTCGAAGAGCACCGTCATGTAGAAGGCTCCCTGGGCGCGATGCACCTTGATCCCCGGGACGGCGCCGAGCACTTCGTAGGCATCGCGGGCCCGCTCGGCATACATAGCCGCGCGCGTAGCGAGATGGGCTGGGTACCGTGGGTCGCCAAAGATACGCGGCACCGCCAGCTGCGGTCCGCTGGTGGAACAGACCTCCAGACGTTTGGCCGCGAGTAACGAGTCCACGTACGCGGAGAAGTTCTGGTCGCACGACCGGTTGAGCACTTCGATCCACCCGCAGCGCGATCCCGGCCAGGGCAGCTCCTTGGAGATACCGCGCATGACGATGGCCGGCACGTCCGGGGTCACCTCCGAGAGATGGACCGTATCCTCTCCAGGGAAGACCATGTGGATGTAAATCTCATCGGCTACGAGGAAGAGCCCGAACTCCCGGGCGATGGCAACGATCTTCTCCAGCACTTCCACGGGGTAGACCGCGCCCGTGGGATTGTTGGGGTTGATCA
>JAFGIH010000493.1 GCA_016929985.1 Thermoleophilia bacterium
GAGCTCTTGGTGGTGATCATCATCATCGCCATCCTGGCCGCGATCGCCATCCCGACCTTCCTCGGGCAGCGTCAGAAGGCTCAGGACTCCGCCGCCAAGTCCCTCGTCCGCAATGGCATGACCGCTATCGAATCTGCCTATGTCGACCTACGCACATTCCAGACCGCCGTCATGGACGACGTAACGGTTCTTCAGGCCATCGAGCCCTCGATCGACTTCGTGGAAGGCACTGCCCACGTTGCCGGTGCTGTCACCGACACCGTCCTAGCCGCTAGTGACCAGGTCGAGTATTTCGGAGAAGCCGCTTACTACTCAGTCGGCACCAGGTCCGAATCCGGCAAGGAATTCAGCGTCTTCGTGAACAAGACCGCCACCGCGAGTGGTGCCAACGGGCCGGGCAACACCTTCTACATCGACAACCTCGTAGCTACTTGGTAGAAATGGCCTCTTTGATCTGCCGATGAGGCGCTGCTGATCAGCGAGAACTCGTAAGAGCAAAGATGTGACCAATGGACGGGGGCGGCGGACCCAACGGGATCCGTCGCCCCCTTTCTCATAGCGGGAAGGCCGTCGTCTTGACTGATGTCGTGTCTGACAACGAGGAGTCTGAGTGAACCGCTACGCACGCTTGACGGCGGCGATCATAACGATCGTGATGCTCTTGGTGCTTGCCTCGGGATGCTCTGACGAGCTGTCCAGGGCGGATGCGTTGGCGGCCGAGGGTGATCTCCCGGGTGCGGAGGCAGCGTACAGGGAAGCACTGCTCGACGAGACGGAAGACCTGGAAGCACTGAACGGCTTGGCCGTCTTGCTCATGCTTCAGCGGAAGTTCGACGAGGCCCTGCCCATCCAGGAGCGCATCGTCGCCGCAGATCCCGAGGACGCGCAGACACGGGTGGAACTGGGCTTCAACTATCTGAACCATCAGGAGCGCCCAGACGATGCGGTGTGTGTCTTCGAGGAGGCGGCCGCGTTGGAAGGTACCGCTCAGCGCTTCACCTTCCTGGCGCAGGCGCAGAGAGAGGCCGGCCGGCGCGACGAGGCCGAGCGCTCCGCGAGACGGGCGATAGAAGTGGACCCTCAGTACCGGCATTCCTATACGGTGCTGATCGGACTTCTCGAATCCGATGGTCGCATGGACGAAGCGGCGGAGATAGAGCGGCAAATGGCTGCTAGTGCTCCGGCGATAGACAGTGAGCAGCAGGCTCCATAGGGCGGGCGGCAGAATCCATAAGGAACGTGGGTGAAGGGAGGTGCTTGGCATGGCAGGAACGGCCATCGACCGTGAACGAGGCTTCACGTTGATCGAGTTGCTCGTGGTCATCATCGTGATCGCGATCCTGGCTGCTATAGCGATCCCGACCTACTTCGGCCAGCGGGAGCGTGCGCACGACACGAGCGCGTACAGTCTGGTGCGCAACGGTCTTACGGTGATGCAGACGGCTTTCGCCGACACCGGCGATTACTCTGTGATCACCGCGGACATGCTGAATGACATCGACTACGCGATGTCTTGGGTAGACAACGGCGCCGATCTTGTGAGCGTCACCCCACCGGGCATCACCGCCGCGGTGGAGGCGGACGCCGAGGACAAGGTCATAGCGTTCTACCGCGAATCGGGCAATGTGATCGATATCGCCAGCAGAAGCTCGAGTGGCAACTGGTTCGGGATCCAAGTCGATACAGTCAATCTGAGTGAACAGGGCTACGTCAAGGTCAAGGTGATCGACGGGAGCGCCGATGTAGGCTGGTAGCCTGCGACGGCGTCGGATGGGCGGCGGCATTGCCGCGCCATCCTACAACCAAAGTCCGTTCACTCCTAGACGCTCCCTCTTGTAGTCTCCTAGGCTATGAGAGGGAGTGTTCACATTCCATCCTCCGCCGGGTTCAGTCTGATAGAACTGCTCGTGGTACTCGCCGTGCTTGGTATCTGTGCGGCAGGGGGCGTTGCGGCGCTGGGCGACGGCCTCGCGGCGGTTGAGACCCGGGGCGCGGCTCAGGACTGGCAGGCGGCGGCCGCCTGGGCTCAGCTCGGAGTGCTGTGGCAGGGCGGTTCCACACGAACGGCATACGAATCGGGATCGCTTTCACTCTCCCATGAATTCGGTCTGTGCGGCGGTGACCTGGGACGTTCGGCAGCAGTCGCCGGTGTCGTGACCAATGTTGCCCGTTGGCGGGCCGCCGAAGGAATAGTGGTGACATTCGGGGGCAGTATCGCCTCCCCCGACGGCGGCGGGTCTGTCTACTTCCAGCGTCGTGACGGCGCCCACCGTGTAGTGGTCCGTCCCGAGAGTGGACTGACAGCCAGGAGTCTAGAGGGGGCGCGGCCATGATCGCCCCTGGGCTGTTCGGAGGCGCCCGTGGCAGCGACGGCGCAACACTGCTCGAGGTCATGGTGGCCTTGGTACTGCTGGCCCTGATGGTTGTTCCCGTGGCGCTGGGCGTCGACTCCGCCGTGCAGATGGCGACCTCGGTACGTGTTCGGGCGGAGACTCTGTCCGAGGAGTCCGGTTCCGCCGGCGCTGGGCCCGCGTGGAAATGGGGGCCGGCGCTGAAAAGCGCGGCGTGGGGACCAGGGCCCACTCTTGAACTCGCCGTCAGGGCACAAGAGGAAGACGTGTGCGCCGTAGGTCTGTGGTGCGACGGGTGGTTTCTGGGAGAACGAGAACCTGACTCGTGCGGCAGGCTCTGCGTTGAGGCGCCGGAGCTGCGGGATCTCATGGATGGTGAACTTGTGGTACGAGTACGCGACACCGAGGGAACGTGGGGCCCTCCATGGCGGTCCATCATCCCGGATAGCACGGGGGCGTCCCCTTCGGCCGACACGGACGACGGCTCGATTGCCGCCCTTGAGGATGCGCGGTCCCTCCCGCGGGCTGCCGCACACGCGCCTGCTCTGGCGCATCCGGCGCTCGATTTGCCGTCTGGGGCCGGCGAAGCAGAGCCGGTCCACCCGGGACTCATCTTCCGTGTCACCGGCCGCACTGAGGGCAACTTTGCCGCTCGTCTTGAGGGACGCGTGCAATCGTGGCTGATGGAGGAGGGCCGTGCGCTCGATGTGTACTTCTAAGCCACACACAGGCTGCTTCGGCGCTGGGTTCACCTTGGTGGAGCTCCTCGTAGCGTTGGCTCTGTCTGTGTGCCTCGCCTTGGCGTTGGCGCCCTTCTGGATCTCACTCATGACTGCCGGCACGCGCGAGACCGACCGCACCGTGTGGCTCATCCAACAGCGTGTCGCGGCGGCCCGATTGGAGCGCGACCTCCGCCTCGCGGGCGCGGAGGGCTGCCTTTTCCCCGCGGCGGGGGCCCTGTTGGAGGCCTCAGGCTCGCAGGTGGTGTTTCTGCAACGCGCCGCTGACGGTTCGGCCCCGCTCATCGTCGAGTGGGAGATCGCGCGGGGCTCTCTGATGAGGCGGTGGGGGAGCTGCCCCGTACACCGGCCCGTGGTGTTGCAACACTCCCTCTATGAGGACAACAAGACCATGCTCGAGGATGTGGGAGCGGGGAGCTCGTTCACCTACGTGGTGGCGGGAGCCGAGCAGCCTGCTCCGGTGGGTGAGTCAGATCTTGGGTCGGTGGAGACGGTCGTCTTGAACCTGCGGGCCGGCGGGGCCGTGGGTCCCGTGGCCGGCGGCGCGGGCGCCATCGAACTGACCACGCCCGCACGGGTGAGTCGGTGAAGCGGGCGCGCTACGAGCGGCCCTTCCTGTTGGGCCCGCAGCACGGCTCCATCGTCATGCTCGTGCTGTTCATGTGCCTCGCAATCGCCGTGGTGGTGCAGACGCTCGTTGTCGCGGTCATCTGCAGTACGCGGGCACTGGGCGACGAGATCGCAGGTCGGGCGCGCATGGAGGAGAAGGACGCGGGTCTGGCCGCGCTCCGCGACCGCGCTCTCATCGCCTGGGGGGCGGTTCCGTGGATGGTCGTGAGCGAAGATGGTCACACCGTCGAGGGCTGCTTGACCGAGGTGGCTGACGAGACGGAGTGGGTGTTGGCGGCAACGGTCCGTCAGGAGTCCGGCGTGTCGAGACTCACGACATCAGCACTGCTGGAGCGGGGTCACGATGGCGTCGACCTGCCCCTGGCCGCCGTTGTCGCGGGCTCGATGACGGCGTCGGAGGGTCGGAGTACCGTGTGGCTGGAGGCTGAGGAGGAGACAGAAGCGGTGGCGTATGTCACAGAGCCGCCCGTCGCGCCCTTGTTCGGTGAGCGGTGCTCGGCGGTGAGGCTCACCGACCCTTGGCGGCTGGATCCCGGCTGGGCCACCTTGTTTGGCGAGGATGCATCGGAAGGTATGGCGCCGGGCCCAGGCGCGATCGTGCTGACCGGGTGGCCCGGCATCACGGTGGGCGTCCCCGTGGGCGGCACCGGCGGTACGGTGGACGACCTCGCCCTGGTCGTGGTCACGGGCGGAGCCGGTCTCGATGCCCGTGGTCTGGGCGACCTGTACGGCGTCATCGTGGTGGACGAGGGTTCGGTCTATCTGGACGGCACTGCCTTGCACGGCGCGGTCTTCGCCACCGACGCCGTCGACCTTGGTGAGACGGGGCGCGTCGTGTTTTCGCGGAGCATCCTGCGCTGGGCCACCGACCGTTCGCTGGTTCGCACCAGGTTGGTCCCCGGAAGTCGCGGAGAAGGCCAGGAGTAGGCCGTGTTGGGTATACTCCCACCATGACATCCAGGGACGACGAATACAGTTGCTTCATGCTACACGCCGACGACGCGGGGCGCAGGCGTTTCGAGTGCAGGGAGTGCGGGATCGTCTGCCAGCAGGTGGTGTCCCCTTGGCACTGCCTCAAATCGGGGTGCCC
>JAFGIH010000494.1 GCA_016929985.1 Thermoleophilia bacterium
CCCTTGCCCATCCGTCGACTCCTTCCCGTCGGCGCAGACCCGGATAGTCGCGCCACCTGACAGCCAAGCCTACCAGACTCCAGCGCCTTATCGCGCTCTTGCCCCTCACATGCGACGATGCTCGTAGGCGGCCGCAGGCGCCCCTGTGATCCAGCCGCCCCTGTGGTCAGATAAACTGCAATTGTGCAAAGCGGGCACTCGCCCGGTTGCGCCCATGTGGCGTGCAGTCGCGAAGTCCTGCGCCGAATCGACGAAGGAGTGAGGAAGTGAGCGAGACGATCAACGTCAGAGCTGATCTGTTGAACAAGGTGCAGTTCCGTGGGGTCTCTGAGACCAACCCGGACCGGCCCGTGCAGTTCGACTACATCCCACCCCTGGGAGACGGCGACGGCTTCGCGGGTCTGGAGCTTCTGCTGCTCAGTCTCGCGGGCTGCAGCGCCACGGGGGTAGCCTACGTCGTGCGCAAGATGGGCAAAACGGTCGACTCGCTCTCCGTGAATGCGAAGGGTCTGAAGGTAGACGGTCCACCGATGAAGTTCGATACGATCGACCTCGAGTTCCTCCTACGATCGCCCGGCCTCTCCGAGGATGAGGCGGCACGGGTCCTCTCCATCGTGGAGGAGATGGTGTGCCCGGTCTGGGCCATGATCCGCGGGAACTGTGAGGTCAGGGCCGAGATCAAGCTGCTCAGCTGACCGGCGCCTGTCCGGATGGCGCGATCCGAGCGGCATTCTCAGCGTTATCCGCTACCTCATGAGGTTTTCTCGTTGGCGAGTTGATCCATCTGCCACCATCTTGACGAACTGGGCTCGGGTGACGAGATCGTTCGGACGGAAGCGACCGTCGAGCCCACCCTGGGCCACCCTGGCGATCTGGTCGGCGTCCATCCCGTAGAGATCCCGCCGCTCCTGGTAGACCTGGAGCGGCTGTTTGTGTTGACTGACCACATATCCCGCCTATACTGAGTGGTATACATGGGGAGCAAGGAGGTTTCCCGAAGGGAGTTCGGAAAGGCTGCCAGCTCGGAGCCTTGCATGAGCCTCTCGCCCGCGCACCGCCCCTTGCCAGGTACCAGCCGGCTCCGAAGAGGAGCTGCGTCATCATGCGCAAAGTGCTCGTTGTCGTTCTTCTGGCCGGATTGCTTGTGCTGGGCCTTCAATCCCCCGCCTTTCCCGGGCAGTGTCGATCCCGCAGCCACGCCGGGGCATCGGACATTCTCTGGCGCTCCGGAACCCGAAGGTAGCCCAAGTGAGGCCACATGTCAGATGGTCCATCTCATGCTCGCCTACACACCACTAGTTACACAGACCGGAAGTCATCTGTCCAAGGTCAGGCCCCCGCTCAGATCACAACGCGGGGGTCACCGCACCACCGATGCCCCCCATTTCCCGTCCGGCGAGAGGATGGCACATCCAGGAGGTCCCGGCATGAAGATGAGACGGCCCCCTCAAGTATCCACCGCGAGGAAACGACTGCTCAGACTACGGCCGGCTACCACAACGCTGCTGCTTCCGGTCGTGATTGCCACTGCCCTTGTCGGTTGCGGCGGCGCCACTACCAGCACAACCGCAGAAGCGAGCATCCCTACGACGACAAGCGCGACCGCCACTGCGATCGAGACCTCCACCACCACGGAGGCTTCCTCTCCCACTCAGCCCCCCGCCACCAAGGTCATGATTCCCACCACGACGCTTCCCGCGGGGGGACCCGGTCCGGCCAAGGTCGTGGCATCCGTCTCAATCGATGGCAGCGAGTTTCAGGAAGACTGGGGCCCTATCCCGTGCCTCTGGCAAGACGTGGAGAGAAGTGTAATGGAGGGGGTCAAGATGGTCACGCGAACTGTTCGCGTGTGCGAGTGGCCTTTCTGGATACGGGTGACTGAAGAGAACGGAGTGGCCGTATTGATCGAGCGGCACGGGTACTTCTACTACGACCTAGAAACAGGTGAGGAGTTTGATGCCGGTAAGCTATGCGGTACCTTTCAGGCATGGCAGGAATACGACCATGTACTGCCTCCTCATGGTGTCTATGAGCGTGAGTTCCTACTGCGAAGTGAGGACGGTGTTCCGGATCTTGCCGGCAAGACTTTCGTGCTGAAGCTTGATGGTCATGACGCAAATGGCAACGAATTCGAGTTCGAAGTGCCGGCCATATGCTCGCCACCCTCATAGTGCATGGTGCTACACATCGACAGCTTCCGCTAGTGGCCGGGGCTGGACTATCAGGTCTTTCAGGAGGCCTGCCCGTAGGCGCTCCTGGTCGAAAGCCACCGCCTGTTCGGTGAGATCCGCGGTCGCAAGAGCGCCGAGGAGTTGGCCATGATGGATAGGGCCATCCAGATCTCGGATTTGGCCCATCATGTGTTCCTGGCCAATCTCCGGCCGGGCATGACCCAGGCCGAAGCGGCTGCCCCGGCAATAGAAGTCCTCGATACCCACGGCGTCGGCGTCCGGATCCGGTCACGTTCTCTCCCGAGTTCACCATGCAGGTGGGATACGGCGCTCAGATGATCCGCTCCTACTGGTGGGAGCAGCCCAAGAGGATCCACCAGAAGACGTTCCAGCTATGGGGCGATATGCGCCAGATGGTCCAGGAGTAGTCCCGGCCTGGCACCGAGGAGCCGCTTTCGGTCATGACCTCGCGGCGGCCTCACCACGTCGGCGAGGCCGGTCTCCCATTGGCGCCCTATATCACGGCCGAACCGCATGAGAAGGATTTCATGGAGTGGACCATCCAGGCCGACGAGGTGTACGCCGTGCATCCCATGGTCCGCTGCCCGGGCTATGTGGCGCCGTTCAGCATGGTCGGAGACATGTACTTCATCGGTGCGGAGCAGACCCGGTGGATGACCACTGCTCTGCCGGGGCTGCCGGTCATGATCCCCGGGTAGGCCCAAGACCGCGAACCGCCTCGACAAGAGTCTGCGTAGCAGCGACCATCGCCCCCACCAAGCGCTCGTCTACGCCACAGTAGCCTTCGTACTCGGCAAGGTTGCGGACGCTGTGAGCCTTGTCGAGAACCCGCCACACCTCTACGCCGAGACCCAACGTGTGCGGAAGGACCTGGAACACAACTTACCGGTTGCTGGTACGAAAACCATGCCAGCGAAGTGCCGCCAACGCCAAGGCATGCGACGCGTTGTAGACCAGATCGAAGCGCCCCTCCAGCGAAAGCTCATGGTTCGTGGCGTCTGCCAGTCGCGCAGTCCCCGAGTCAACGAGAGCCTGGAACTCAACCAGCAAACACGGCTCCCTCTTCAACTTGCCGGTTCGAACGAGGCTCTCTAGATCATCCAAGGTCATCGTCGAACCCCATCACGAGGATCCTCGGCTGCGACGATATCTTCCTGACGAAGCCCTCCTCGACCGCCCGAGCGCGCCATTCGTCAGGCGTCAAGATGTTCGGGTTCACAGGTCTTCCCAGCTTGCGCTCGGCGTCCTGGAGCGCTGTGAAGACCTCCGCATAGGCTATGTCGTCCGCGATGATCATGAGATCAATGTCGCTCGCTGTCGTCTCGGCGCCTTTCGCGACCGAACCATACACGAACGCCACCCGGATCCTCTCCGCCAAAGGTTGGAGACTGGCTCTGAGCGGGTCGACGACCGCCACCGTTTTCACGACAATCGAACGCAACTCCTCGAAGACAGGGCACTCCCTGTTCGCCCGATAGTGCTTCTCCCAGCCTGGGCTTTCCACGGTGACCAGGCCGCTTGCCGCCAGGCGGCGTAGTTCGCGATGCACCGCGCCCGTGCCGCTGCCCGCCAACTGGATGACCTCTTTGAGCAGGTAGGTCCGGTTGGGGTCCCCGAACAGAAGCGCGAGCACACGCTGCTGCACTTTACCGAATAGGGCATCGGCGATGGTCAGGTTCTGCTGTTGGTCCATTCCCATATCAGGAATAATAATACCCTAATTGGGAATTATCAACCTGCCTTGAGCACGCCACATGTGCCGCGGCCGTCACATCTTCAGATCTCGAAATCTCCCGCGTCGACGGAGGCGCCAAGGACCATCACTCTCGCGAGCTCCTTTCCTTCGGCCATAAGCTTGTAGTCGCCGTCGGAGAGTCCGTCGAAGCGGAATTCGCCGAACATGTCGCTCACCAACTCAGCCCGTGAGCCCGCGCCTTCGAGCGTGACCACCACATCCGATGCGACATCGCCACCCCTCAGCACTTGCCCCGCGATGAAGTTCTTCGTGAAGCGGTGCAGGTTCTTGTACCAGACGTGCGGCCTTGCGACGATCTCCGGCTTGTAGGCGGCAAGTCCTTCCGCCTGTATCCGCTTCGCAAACTCCTCCGGCTCCTCGACGACAAAGGACATGGCTCCCGTCGGACACGTGTGCACACAGCGAGGGATGCCCGGCTCCCAGGAGGCGTCGTCCAGAAGGTGCGCGCAGAAATCGCACTTCTGCGAGAGCTGCTCCTCCTCGTTCCACCAGATCGCGCCGTAGGGGCACGAGTCCGATATGTCCTTTCCCTTGCCGCCTTCGAGGTCGAAAATCACGATTCCGTCCTCGCGGACGCTGACGAAATCGTTACCCTCGGCGCACGGCGGATTCTCACACTGCAGGCAGGGCTTGGGCAGAAAAGGCGTGTCGATGCGGTCGTTCTGCCCGCGCTCATGCCGGAGGATGTCCATCCAGCGATGGCCGTGCCTCGGCATGGGAGCCTGGTACGGGGCCCAGTCGTTCTCGGCGTGTTCATCCTGGCAGGCCAAGAAGCAATTGTTGCAGTCGTGGCACTTGGCCACGTCGATGATCATGTATGCCTGTTTCATCGCCCCTACCTTCCGTTCCACTTCTCGACCTGTACCAGGCA
>JAFGIH010000495.1 GCA_016929985.1 Thermoleophilia bacterium
CACGAAGACGTCGATGCGATTAGACCCCCAGGAAACGGCGGCGGGAGAAGAACCGGGCTTCAAATTGCCACCCAGGGGTTGCCAATCGTGCCATATGCCGTCGTAGGACTTCCACCAGAGGTGTCCATCCGACCCGCGGGCAAACACATCGAGGCGCCCCGAAGCCCACGATGCTGCTGCCGGCCCGCTCGAGATATTACCGCCCAGATCGTGCCAGTCGTGCCAGACGCCGTTGTACCACTTCTGCCAGAGATGATTGTCGGTCCCCCGGACGAACATGTCGATGCGATTCAGACCCCAGGACACCGCGGCTGGGTCGGAACCCTGCTTGGGAGTGCCGCCGATGTCCTGCCAGTCGTGCCAGACTCCGTTGTACCACCTGTGCCAGATATGTCCCTCCAGGCCGCGGGCGAACACGTCGAGACGCCCGGCCGCCCAGGAGCACACTCCCGGCCCCGAGGTGAGCATGCCGCCCAGACTCTGGTAGCCGGTGTCCGACGCAAGCGTGGTGCTGGTGGTCGTAGAGCTGGTAGTGGTCGAGGACGAGGTCGTGCTTGTCGACGAGGTCGTCGTGGTCGTTGCCTCAGTAGTCGTTGTGGTGGAGGTGGCCGTGGTGGTGGTTGTCGGCGGGGTGAGCAGCCCGAGCAGATTGTGCAGCACCTGGGCTACCTCGCCCCGGCTCATGTCACCATAAGGGCTGAGAGCCGGAAGATCCAGCCCGGCGAGTAGCCCGTTGCACTCGGCTGTGGCGGCATTGGATCCATGGGTAGGGTCCGTGTCCCAACCCGCGGCTGCGCTCCAACCGGGCGGGGGCGCACCCAAGAGCCCAGCCTGCAGGTTGTCGGCCATGCGTACGACCATGCTCAACACCTGATAGCGGGTGATGCGGGCGTAGGGGTCGAACGTGGTCGCGGTCTTACCCACGGTGATGCCGTTGGCGGCACAGACCGCCACATAGTTGTCGGGATAGAAGGAAGTATCGTCGCTCCTCTCGACGTCGGTGAAGTAGCAGATGTTGGTCTCAGACACCGGATACCCGCCCGTCAGCACCACCATCTTGGCAAACTGCTGGCGGGTCACGGGGTCCCCGGGGCCGAAGTCCCCGTTGCCGTAACCGTTGATGATGCTTCGGGAGGCGAGATCGTTGATGGCTGCGTAGTACGGGTGGGTGGCAGGTACGTCAGGAAAGCCGTTGGAAGCGACGGCCAGGGACACCATGGAGACCACAAGGGCTATCACCACGATGGCCACGGTGCATCCCTCCACAAGGAGTTGCCGGCGGCGCTTTGCAGGGGTCGAGACGGACACGGAAGGGTCGAGATCCATGCTCATCCTCCTCTCATGGGCTCTCGCGCGAGCGTACCGAGCAATGTGCGCTCGGGTTCTATGAACAGTGTAGTTCTGCGCCGGCCGCGGCGCAACAGACGCCTGGCCCCGGTCGGAAGAGAGCCAGTTTGTTGGTGACCTCGACGTCCTCTGCACCCTTGAGTGCCTATACGGGTTTGCCGCACCTGGTGCAGAAGCGTGTGTCTTCCTCGAGCCGGCTCCCGCAACCCGCGCAGAAGAGCGTCTGCCTCTCGCGCTTCGGGGGCTCTGCGACCGGTCGGCCACAAGTGCTGCAGAACATCGCACCTTCGCTCAGTTCCCCACCGCATGCTGGGCAGAGGATCCCCGGGGGCATAGGCGCACCCGCTTGCACGCGTTGCCATTCAGGGCCGGACATCATGGCGCCGGCGCTGTTTCTCTTCCTCCTACCCCTGGTCACTATCACGACCAGGGCCCCTAGTACGGCCAATGCGATGACGATGATCAGGATGAGCAGCCAAACGGGGATATCACCCGCGTCCACCTGCTCGCCGGCACCCAGTTCGTCCCATCCTGTCTGTTCCGCATCGACGTCGAATGTCCTGATCCCGCTCAGGCCCTCTGCGGTAGCACGTACCATTTCGCCGGCCTCGACCGTCGTGCCCTCGCCGTCGGAGGTGGCGGTGAATCTCACCGTGCCGTCGATCACCTTCAGCGTGGAGGCTCCGCCGTCCTCCTCGACAACGAACGTAGTGCCTTCGATTCCCATGACAGCTTGGTCCGTCCGGACTTCCAGGCTCTCATCCCGCAGCATCCTCTTGATGTTGACCCATACCTTGCCCGTGACGAGTTCGAGGTTGCTCCTTTGTTTGGGCTTGGCACCGATGACCACTTCCGTCTGAGGCTTGAGTACGAAAGTGCTCAAATCGGCGAACTGCAGTATCGCGATGCTCTCCTCGGCCGTCCTTATCCTAGTCCCGACCAGGATCTTCGCGTCGAGCCTTGCGAACCGCCAGTCATCCTCGCCGCCTCCCGGGGGCAGGTATTCGATCTCTCCCCGAAAACTGCTGAAACGGCAGCCGGAGTCCTCGGCATCCCCTGCGCCTGATTCAGCACCGGGAGTCCACTCATACGTGTAGCGGGCCACGCCGCCGGCGGTCTCCACGTAGATGGCCTTCTCATCGCCACCCGCACTCCCGGCGGGGAACACCCCCCGCACCGTCACATCGACTGTCTGTGTCAACATGCGGCCGTCTTCACCCCTGACCCCGAACATGTACTCACCCGCCGCGTCGGTGAGAACGACTCGGCTGTACACATGAGCTGCACCTGTCTGACCGGCGTCGTCGATGATCGCGTTGATCCGGTCGCCCACAGAATTCAGCCCTTGGTGGAGGTAGCCTGGGTCGTCGTCTGTGGTGTCGTAGGTATACTCCGCTATCGTTTGCTGGAGCCTCAACTCGACGGTCTCGCCTCCTGTATAGGAGTTCTTGGGGCTGGTCCACGTGCTCGTTGTCCTGAATACGTCTTTGCCGGAGTTTCCAAGCTGCGCATAGGTAGCACTGCCACCTTGGTCGACCCGGCACGTGACCGTGTCGCTCGACTCATTCTGGAAGACCTCGATATCGACCAGTTTCCAGTAGCCATCCCCATCGGCAGCCGGCGCTCGATCTGGTCTGGGTGATAGCGATGATGCCGACAACAAGGCGAGCGCGATGACAAGGACTGCCAAGGTCGTCGTGACCGGGCTGCCCTTCCAACGTATTGCGCCTCGGGACATCGCATCTCCAATCTGGCCAGACCGGGGTCAGGATGCTCGTGTCGGGTCTGGACCGCTCCATTGTACAAGCGCGGTCGCGCTCTTAGGCCGGTGTCCGGCCAGCAGGGGTGGCTCGATCGCGGGGGAGCTGTGCTGCCGGAAGACCCGTCCCTCGTATTCAGAACAGCTGCGCTTCGAGTGCGACTATGAGCATCGTCGCACGTGGGGGGTAAGGGCGGGATATGGCGCTGGAGTCTGGTAGGCTTGGCTGTCAGGTGGCGCGACTATCCGGGTCTGCGCCGACGGGAAGGAGTCGACGGATGGGCAAGGG